>JABMRB010000077.1 GCA_013202865.1 Candidatus Nealsoniibacteriota bacterium
AGCTATGAGCAGTGAGCTATGAGCAGTGAGAAAGCCCATTGCTCAAAGCCCTGAACCCTCCCGGTTTGGTTGCGGCTGTGCCGCACGGGAGGACGGAGCTTCCAGGAGCAGTAAGTAGTATTGAGGAAACCATGACGGCAAACACGGAAACGATGACTTCGCGTCAACGGGTGCTGGCTGCGTTGGACCACCGGGAAGCGGATCGCGTGCCGATCGATCTGGGTGGCAACCAGACCGGGATTCACAAATTCGCCTACCGGTCACTGATCGAACATCTCGGTCTGGATGAAGAGATCGAGATCATGGACGCGGTTCAGCAATTGGCCCGCCCCAGCGAGGCGGTGCTCGAGCGGTTGCGCGTCGATACTCGCTATATCCATGCGGGCGCGGCGGCCGACTTTTCGGGCAACATTGTCACCGCCCGGCGCGACGGCAAGACGTGGCATGATCTGACGGACGAATTTGGCGTGCGCTGGTCAATGCCTGCCGATTCGCCTCTCTATATGGACATTACCCACCATCCGCTGGCCGAGGCGACGATTGACGATCTCAGCGAATACCCGTTCCCCAAGGGGAACGATCGCGGTCGGTTTGCAGGATTGCGAGAGAGGGCCCTGCAAATCCGCGGCGAAACGCCCTACGCGGTTATCGGCGGCATCAGCGGCGTGGTCTACGAGATCTGCTGGTACATGCGTGGGCTGGAGCGTTGGTTTATGGACATGATCGAGCAGCCCGATTTCTGCGAGGCGCTGCTTGACCGGACACTTGCGTTTTGGCTCGACTGGTTCGACGTCTTCCTCGACGAAGTGGGCGATCTGGTCGACGTGATCATGATCGGCGATGATCTGGCGGGACAAAGCGGCCCGCTCTTTCGGCCGGAGTTCTACCGCCGCGTGGTGAAGCCCCGTCACAAGCAACTGGTGCAGTTCATCAAGTCGCGCACGTCGGCGAAGATCTGGTACCACACCTGCGGTGCCTGCCGGGGTTACATTGCCGACCTGTTGGACAACGGCATCGACGCGCTCAATCCGGTACAGATCGCCGCGGCCGAGATGGACCCGGGACAATTGAAGGCCGAGTTCGGCGACCGGCTGGTGTTCTGGGGCGGCGGGATCGATGCCCAGCACGTCTTGCCCCGCGCCGATACGGAAACCGTACGCGAGCACGTGCGACGAAACGTCGGGGTCTTCAAGCCGGGCGGCGGGTACGTGTTCAACAACGTCCACAACATCCAGGCCGGCGTCCCCGCCGAGAACATCCTGGCGATGTATGACGCGGCGTATGAACACGGATTCTATCGGGCGTGAAGGGAGATGGCACCCCAAGACACACCTGCATTGTTATTTCCACGCGGACTTCAGCTCGTGGACTCGCAACAAGCTCGCTTTGACCTCGCCGTTGCCGCAGGTTGCACTCAGGGAGCGATCGTCATCCTTTGGGATAATACAGAGCGGGAGATAGACCCGGCCATGGTTGCCGAACACCTCGATGGAAGTGCGGTCCAGGAGCATCCGGAGGTGGATTACGCCGGCGTCGGGTTTGAGCGGGGTCCGAATCCCGCCGGAAGACAACGTCTGAGCCTGAGCGTCGTACACCACCTTGTGCCCGCGTAGCTCGAAGGTGGTTTGTGTGTTCGCAGCCGGCTCGAATTCGACTTCCAGGTCGAACAGGTCTCCTTGAATTGCGGCCAGCGGGTTCTCGCCTGCCTTGAGGGCCAGATCCGTCCATTGGTGCGTCTTTGCCCGGAGCGTCTCGAGTTCCTTGATCGGATTCATGCGCAGCCGCGGGCCTTCATCGGTTGCGTGGAGCGTCAGTTCCGCGGGGAGCGTAAACTGCCCGTTGAACGGCATGCCGGGATACTTGCCGCCGCGCATCCAGGTGATCTGCACACGCCGGTCCTGTGGCATGTTGTGCCAACTCTGGGTTGCATAGAAGTTGCCGCAGATAACCAATGACCTGACACGATCCTCCGTCACGGCCGGTTTGCCGGAGAGCGTGTAGAATGTGTAGCCGTCAAAGGTGCCCACGATGTAGCTGCCGTCGATCAGGATCATCACCCATTTCTTCTTCTCGGGGTCGCCGTCAACCGGCAGTTGAAAGAAGTCGACACAACCACAGAGTTCATCCCCCCAACCGTCCTGCTCTACACGACTTTCATACTTCCAATCTTTCAGGTTCTCGGAACTGTAGAAGCCCACGCACCGGAGTCTCTTCCCGTCCTTGTTGGTGAAGAAATCATAGGTCGGGGTGACCCAGCGCTTGGTCGGCTCATACCAGAACGGCCTGGGTGTATCAATCCGGGCACCTGCGTGCGCCAGCACGGGATTGTGGCGGTAGTCGGTGAACGTCCGGCCGCGATCATTGGAGTGGGTCAGGCAGAGTCCGATCGACGTCCGCAGGTAGAACGCCACGATAACGTCCTCTTCCCCGGTCTTGAATCCCAGTTGGTTCTTTCGGTCGATGAAGGCTGCGCCCGAAAAGCAAGTGCCCGTGGGATTCGGAAATAGCACCTTGGGCTCTTCTTTCCAATGCACGAGGTCGTTGCTGACGGCATGTCCCCAGGTCATGTTTCCCCAGGGCAGTGCGGCCGGGTTGTGCTGGTAGTAGAGATGGTACTCGCCCTTGTAGTAGATCAGGCCGTTGGGATCGTTGATCCAGCCGCGCCGCGTGGTGAAATGGAATTGGGGGCGATATTTCTCCTTGTAGAGATCCTCGGCGCCCCGGATGACGTCGTCCTGGCTGATGATCTTCCAGTCGTTCGGCGCGGGAGTTACGTTGACGACGAGCTTGCGGCCCTTGAACCGGGCGACGTCGAAGAAGGCCCACCAATCGGGCTTCTCTTCTGCCAGCGGGATGCGGAAGTTCCCGAGCAAGTCGCCGTCCACCATCAGACGCATCGAGCGGCCGGGTGCCCGGTTGTTCACGGGAACGTTCAAGTAGCGTTTCTGGAGCACCATTTCCATGGACGCCTTTTGTGGCTTGGTCTGTTCGGCTGCGGGCAGGTCTTTCGCAGCCAAAACGGCGGTGCATGTCCAGAGCATGGCGAGGCGGACGACTCTGTTTGCGTTCATCGGTAGTTCCTTGTTGTTCGGGTGCGGTGTTTCCGTGGACGAGAACACGCACTAGCCGGCAGGCACGAGACGACCGGTGAGGCGACCGAGCGTATCGCGCCGTGCAATCTGCTTCCCGTCGGCCAGGACCTGGAGGCCTTTTCCCCTGGCGTATTTCTCGCCCGTCTTGTCCCACAGGATGGTCAGAACTCTGCCATGGTACGGCACGTTGTCCAGGCAGAACCAGTCCCACTTTCCGTCGGGCACTAGCGGATTGACCTCGACGACGTCGTCAGCACGGGGCCGCAGCCCGACCAGCCCGGTGATGATCAGGTCGCAATAGCTCGAGTGATTGTAGTCCTTGCCGCGCTCGCGAAGGATGCGGTCTTCCTCTCCGCGCTGCTTCAATTCGGCGTTGTGCTCTTCGCAGCGAGTCCGCGCGATCCAGTCGCCGGTGAAGGGATTGATGTTCTCATCGATCCACGCCACAACGCGCCCGTCGTCGAGCTTCCGCCGGTGGGACGTGGTGTAGATCTTCAAGGTCTCGAAGTATCCGTTCTTGTCGATGGCGTCCTGCTGGTAGTTATTCAACACATTAGCCAGCGCGGTCAGCGTCACCGACGTCGAGAGCGGCCAGCTTGGGCCGTTCCACTGGCAACCGTGGCCTTCATAAGAGATCTTGAACCCCGGGTGGCGCTGCTCGGTGGTAGTCGGGCCGAAGGGGGCGTAGAATCCTTCCTTATCCATCAATTGCCTCCAGGCGACCTCGTATCCTTTGCCGGCGTCCGGGAGATTGAAATACCAGGGCGTGTAGCCGTGCTGCTCGCGGACGTCCACAAGTTGGGCGTCCTTGGCGGCGCCTTCGCCGTCGGCCAGTGCAGAGACCCGGTTATTGCGCCCCATGCGAATGTCGTACGACTTGGTGATCTTTGCGGACGGGGCAAGGTTGGTCTTTCCGTCGAGCGCACGCCACTCGTAGACACCGCCGGACTTGCCTTGGGCGGACTGCATCTCCAGACGGAGCGCGTCGGTCTCGACCGGTTCGAACTCGACGCGGTTGAACCGGTCGAGTGCCACGCCGTATTCGCCTCGGTTCTTAACCGGCTGCCACTGGTCGCCCTTACGGGCCAGCACGCGCCACGACGCCGGCCGCTGCACTGCGGCGTCGTCGCCGAACCAGTAGACCTCGACGGCGTCGAACGTCGCGGGCTTCTCAACCGTGTACTGGAACCACTCCAGCGTGCCGCGGTGGTCCTTATCCATCCAGTGCAGCCGCGGCACCGAGCCGTCGAGCGAGTGCTTAGGGAACGTCAACTCGTAGGGGCTGCGCGGTCGCGTTTTGAAGAACTTCGCTTCGTCGTCCCAAAGCCGGGTCTGGACGAGTTCCTTGAGGCGATCGGCTTTTTGGCGGTACTCTAGAACCAACTCGTCGCGGCCGGCCAGTTGGGCAATCCGTGCGATGGCCGTTGCGTCGCCGTACATGTAGCTGTTGATGGTTGCCCGTTTGCCGCTCTTGCCGACGGAGACCTCCATGCCGTCGCGGTCGTCGATCTGCCAGAACAGCCCGTCGGCGGTCAGTCGCGACTTCTCCCACTCTTGGTAGTTGCGTACCAGATCATCCAACAGATCGACCAGCCGGTCCTTATCGTGGTTGACCAGGTAGCGTGCGAACAGGGCGTCGGCCGCCCAGAAGCTGTAGAGCCGCGGCGAGCCGCCCTTGCGGAACCAGAACACCGCGTAGTCGTCGAGAAACTTAGGATCGTGCAGCCAGCGGCCTTCGTAGAAGTGGTGCCCGGCCGGACAGCAGATCGTGTTGTGTTTCCCCGACCAGGGCACGTCGGGCAGGAATTCGGTAACGACCCACCCGTCGGGCGTTTTCTTGAGATGTTTGCGGTAGGTCCAGAATCGGAAGTAGTAGGTCCGCTCGATCTCTTCGTCGGGACACTGAAACAGGGGGATATTCGCCCTGAGGAACTCCCACGCCTTGGTGTTCGGGAAATCGTTGGCGTAGAGTTCGTCGTCGTCGCTGTTGAACCGCTCGACATGGTGCCGAAACGATTTCGCCTGAAGCACGGCGGGTTGCGCGGCGTCGGCCTGCGTGGCCCACCAATACAGCCCGGCCAGCAACATGATTACGGGCGTAAATAGAAGGCGATGCTGCGGTTTCATGAGAGATACTCCGACTCGAATGGTTGTGGGTTGGCCGTCTGTACAATGGCGTCGCAGGTCTCTTCTTGGACGGTTTTGTTGGCACTCGGATTTCAACGTCTACTCACCGGTGGCGGTTGCCTCGACCTCTGGTCGGCGGACCTCCTCGTCGAGCCACACCGTCATGGGGCCCTTTTCTCTGTTGCACCAGGCGTAGTACGGTACGGCCGTCAGCGCCTTGCCACGCAGAACGGTGACGCCGCCGAGCAATTCCGGGCGATGCTCCGCACGCAAGTCCACATCGCGCGGCAAGGTCAGGCCAGCGACGTCTACCCCAGGATGGTCGACCGCTTCGAGGCAGTAGACGATCGGGCCGCGCATCAACGCCACCTTGCCCCGGTTCTCCTCGACTTTCTCGTGTGCGTAGACCCGGTGGATGGGCATCGGCAGTTCGAGTTCCACGGTATCGTCGGTCTGCCAACGACGTTGCAGATGAATGTAGCCGTCGCTTTGCGGCGTGGCATCGACCGCCTGACCGTTGATCTTCAATGTAACCGGCGGAACCTTCGTGTCGGCGAAGCGGTACAGATCGCTGGGGACGGGTCGCCCACGCGCCCAGCCGGGCAACCGCAGGCAGAGCGTCAGATCAACCGCCCGCTGCGGATCGACCGTCAACCGTACGCGGCCGTCCCATGGATAGTCGGTTGTTTGGCGAAGTTTGACGGCAGTGCTGTCGTCTAACTTGATCGTGGCTTCGCCGGCAGCGTAAAGGTTGACGAATAGTTGCTGCTTATCCCGGGCATAGACAAACCCGCCGACTTGCGGGATGAGCCGCGCGAGGTTCGTCGGGCAGCACGACAGGCCGATCCAGCGGCTCCGCTGAGCACCCTTGCTCGCCAGCGGGTTCTGGTAGAAGAACTGGTTGCCCGAGATCGAGATGCCTGAGAGCGCGCCGTTGTAGAGCGCCAGTTCCATCACGTCGGCGTACTTGGCGTGGCCTTCGAGCAAGTTCATCCGGTGCTGCCAGAAGACGTGGGCGATGTTTGCGCACGATTCGCAATACGTTCGGTTGGGCAGCAGGTACGGATCGCCGAATCCCTCGTCGTGGTACTGGGCAGTGCCGACGCTGCCGGTGACGTACATCTTGCGGAAGACGACGTCTTGCCAGAGCCGCTCGACCGCCCGTTGGTACTGCGGCGCGTCGGAGAACCGGGCGACGTCGGCCATGGCGGAGTAGATATACCCGGCCCGCACGGCATGGCCGACGGCCTCGTGCTGATCGATCAGTGGTTTGTGGTCTTGCATTCGGCCGTTACGCACGCTGTTTCGAGCGCGGCGGCGAGCCCGATTGCGTTCGGCCGGCGGCAAATCGTCGAACGTGGGCAGCTCGGCGGGGATGGTGGAAGGATCGAACGGCTTGCGCTCGGTGCCGTGGGCGTGGCCCCGTTCGTCGAGGAAGAACCGCGCCAAGTCGAGATACCGCCGCTCGCCCGTGGCACGGTAGAGTTTGATCAGGGCCAGTTCCACCTCCTCGTGTCCACCGACGTCGTAGCGTTTGCCGGGTCCGAAGACGCCGTCGATATGGTCGGCAAACCGCTTCGCTGCATTGAGGACGTTGTCCTTGCCGCTGAGCCGATGGTGCTCGACGGCCATCTCGAAGAAGTGGCCCGCGTTGTATAACTGGTGTTCCAGCCGCAAGGTGTCCCACCGCTTGTCGGAGTCGTGTACGATGTAGTACGAGATCAGAAACCCGTCCTTCTGCTGCGCGGCCAGGATGCGATCGAGAATACCGTCGACCCGCTGCTGCAAGCTATCGTCAGCGTCCCTCGCTGCCGGCGGCACAGTGCGATACTGCAAACAGTAGAGCGCGCCTTCCAGGGCCTTGTGCAGATCCGAGTCGAAGGCATGGTGGCCGCGCAACGGGCCCTCGAACTTGCCCGACGCCATGTCAAAATTCGTGACGTGCCCGTCCGCTTCGAGGCAATCGAGCGCGTGGGGGATGGTCACCTCGCGATGCGTTTTCTGGCGCGGGCCCCAGAACCCGCCTTGAAGCTGCACCTGATCGTGAGGCACTTCGGTCAGGCCCTTGATCGGTGGTTGTCCGGCGAGGGCATCGCCGCCGGACAGACTCGCGGCGACGACGCATGCGATTAACGGCCTATTAAGAATCTGAAACGAGGGATGAAGTGTCATGGGGATCTCCTTGTTGTGATCTATCGGACGCGCCAGTGATGCATCCCGGCCGAGGAGCCTTCGTGCAACGTGGCTTCCATGCGGAGGATGGTTGTTGTGATCGGCTTGAACTCGGCCCTGTTGATCTTGTCGGCGTCCAGGCCGTAGGGGCCGGTATTTTCGACGGCTTTCCACGCGTTGTCGTGTCGGTAGAGCACCCGCCACGACACGGGGATATGGCAGGGCCCCTTGTCTGCCTGATCGAGCCAGTAGACCTCGACGGACGAGACCTCGGTCGGCTCGGCGAAGGTTTTTTGGACCCACTCGGTGCCCCCGACGTGGTACAACCAGGTGAAATGTGGCCCGCTCAGATCGCGGGAACTCTTCGGGAGCCGATTGTCGCCCAGCGCCGCCAATTGAGCCGGGGGATACACGTGCGATGCCTTGAGCGGTCCCAGGGCCTCCCAATCGTGCGGGATGGGCCCGGTCGATATTCGCTGGGCGGCGGCTTGGGTGCGAGCGATCCAGACGTTCATTTCACCCCGGTCGCGGTTGGCGCGTGCGTAAAACGGAATGGCCGTGAACGCCTTGCCGCCGGCGAGCCTTCCGGTGAGAGCCGTCACGCCGTGGAGCAGGTCTTTGCGATACTCGGCCTTGAGCGCCACGTCGTCGTCCAGGACGATCTCCAGCACGTTGCCTTCGTTGTCCGGCCATTCCACGCAGTAGACGACCGGCCCGCGCTGCAACGCGACGCGCTCGGCGTTGTTGACGACCTTATCGTGAGCCAGCACACGGCGAACGGGCATCGGCAGGTCCAGGTCGATTACGTCGCCGGCGGTCCATCTGCGCTTGATGACGGCGTACCCCCCGTTTCAGTTCGATCGCCACGTCCTCACCGTTGACGCGCAGACGGACGGGCGGGCCGAGCGTCTGCCGGGCGAAGCGATAGAGATCGCCGGGTGAGGGCTGATTTCTCGCCCAGCCCGGGATGCGGACGTGGATTGTGAATTCGGCCGTCTCGGCGGGGTCGACTGCGATCTTGACCGCGCCGTCCCATGGATATTGCGTCCGCTGCTTGACGGTCACGATCCGGCGGTCCATCTTGACGGTGGCCGTTGCAGACATGAACGTGTTGATGTACAAGTCGTCGCCGAGATGGCCGTAGAGGTAGCCCGGCACGGCCGGCATGAAGCGGCAGACGTTCGACGGGCAGCAAGCACAGCGGAACCATCCCTGGCGCAGCGACCCCCAGCCTTCGCCGTTGGACAGTAGCTTGTTGTTGTAGAAGAAGGCGTCGCCGGTGATCGCAACGCCGCCGAGCACTTCGTTGTAGAGCGCCCGTTCGAGCACGTCGATGTACTGGGCTTCCGGCGATATTTTCCACATCTCGTGTGCGAAGTAGACCAGGCCGATACCCGCACACGTTTCGGCGTAGGCGGTCCCGTTGGGTAGTTGATAGTCGTTGCCGAACGACTCGCCGCGCCCGACCGCTCCCACCGCGCCGGTGACGTAGAGCTTGCGTTGCGTGGTGCTCTGCCAGAGGCGCCGGGCCGCGGCCAGCAGTTCGGGGTCGCCCGTTTCGGTGTACAGCAAAGCGATGTTCGCGCAGTGGTACATTCCACGCACGGCGTGACCGACGATCTCGGACTGGCTGCGTACGGGCAGATGATCCTGCCCATAGAACGTGACGGTGGGGCGATCGTCGAAGTGGCCCCGGCGGTCGACGAAGAACTGCGCCAGCTCGAGGTATCGCGGCTGCTCGGTGGCGCGATAGAGCTTGATCAACGCCGATTCGAGTTCCTGGTGGTGGGGCACGGCGTCTCGCTTGCCGGGCCCAAAGACCGAATCGATATGGTCGGCAAGCTTGATTGCCACGTCCAGCATGGTCCGTTTGCCGGTCATCTTGTAGTGCTCCACCGACATTTCGATCAGGTGGCCCATGCAGTACAGTTCGTGCCTCGGACCGGGCGAGATGTTCTTGAAGCGATCGTTCTTACTCTTGCCCGTGAAAAACGTGTCGAGGTAGCCGTCGGGCTGCTGCGCGGCGGCGATCTTGGCGAGAATGCCGTCGACGTAGCGTTCGAGTTTCGGATCGGGATGGACCTTGTTAATGTAGACGGCGCCCTGGACGACCTTGTAGACGTCGGAATCGTTGTAATGAGCGCCCTGGAACTTCCCTTCCTTCAGCCCGGTAGCCACCGCGAAGTTGTCGATCCGCCCGGTCTCTTCGCAGTGTTTGAAGCACGCGGGAATCGTCACCGTGCGGCTGATCTCCAGCCGCTTCGCCCACATGCCCCCATCGATTTGCACGTCGGCCAGCGAGACGGGTGTCACGGTCTTAACGGGCTCGGCCAGGGCGCACGCCGGCAGAGCGGCACTTAGCGCCACGAAACCCAAAACGGCGATCGGTCGTCGCAAAGCCGGTCGTGTGCTGATCATTCTTGATGGCCCTTCCTGCGCCGGATACTGAGATTCGATGTCACGACTGCAACTATAGTCTAACGGCGAAACGGCGAGATTCAAGGGTAGGCGTACACCGACACGGTTGGCCGACTCAGGCAATCTGGGCAAGACGCCGATCGTGGCTGCGGCGCGGTTCTCAATTGACGGCATATCGTGTAGAATGGCGATCGTCTCACGGTGAGCGTTCCTCATCGTGGAGGCGCGAGTCCGTATCCGCAAAGCACCCGGTCAACTGCGTTGGAGAGGATCTGATGCCCAAGAAGCTTCTGTGTCTGATGCTGGCGTCTGCCGTATTTCAGAGCGTGTCGGCCGGTGCGGAGTCCCCGGAACCGTCGGCTGCCGACACGTTGGCGGCCTACGGCGTGCGGGAGATGGTCTTTGCCGAGCGATCGTTCGGCGGTGACGGGCATTGGTACGCTAATTTCGGGTATTTCTTTGACGGTCCGCAGAACGCCGCCTACACATCCAACGGGCGGCTGATGAAGCTGGACGTGAAGACCGGCCAGCTCACGACCCTCCTGGAGGACCGCGAGGGGGCCGTTCGCGACCCCTGTGTGCATTACGACGCCCAGAAGATCCTCTTCTCCTACCGCAAGGGCGGCTGCGCGCAGTTCCACCTTTATGAAATCAACGTCGACGGCACGGGCCTGAAGCAGCTTACCGACGGCATCTACGACGACATGGAGCCCTGCTATCTGCCCGACGGCGGGATCGTGTTCGTGTCGAGCCGCTCCAAGCGATGGGTTCAGTGCTGGCTGGTGCAGGTGGCTACGCTGTACCGTTGCGACGCCGACGGAAAGAACATTCGCCGGCTCTCGGCCAACATCGAAATGGACAACACGCCGTGGGTCCTGCCGGACGGGCGCATCATCTACATGCGTTGGGAATACGTAGACCGGTCGCAGGTGCAGTTCCATCATCTCTGGACCTGCAACCCCGACGGCACAAACCAGACGGTCTATTACGGGAACATGCATCCCACCGGCGTCTTCATCGACCCCAAGCCGATCCCCGACACCGACAAGGTCGTGTTCATCGACTCTCCCGGCCATGGAGCCCGCGAGCACGCAGGGTTCGTGTCGATCCTGTCGAGCAAGCAAGGCCCCGACCAACAGTCCGCCAAGCATCGGATCAGTTCGACGGCGTACCGCGACCCGTACCCGATCTCCGAGGACTGCTTCATCGCGGCAGCGAATAACGGGATCGACGTTCTAGACGGTTCGGGGCAGGCATCGCGGCTGTTCACTTTCGACGGCACGATGCACGAACCGCGCCCGTTGATCCGCCGGCCCCGCGAGCGGATCGTTCCGTCGCGTATCGATTCCTCGAAGCCGACGGGCACGCTGGTTCTGGAGAACGTCTACGTCGGTCGAAACATGAAAGGCATCGAGAAGGGGCAGATCAAGAAGTTGCTGGTCCTGGAGACCCTGCCCAAGCCGCTCAACTATGGATCGGGAATGCACGATTTCATTCCCATCAGCCACGGCGGAACCTTCACGCTCGAACGCATTCTCGGCACGGTTCCGGTGGAACCCGACGGTTCGGCCCATTTCGAGCTTCCGGCGCGGCGGCCGTTGTTCTTCATCGCGCTGGACGAGAACAACGCTTCGGTCAAGCGGATGCACAGTTTCCTGACCGTCATGCCGGGGGAAACGCTCGGTTGTGTCGGCTGCCACGAGAATCGGACCGAGACGCCCCAACGGGCGCCCACGGGCACGCGAATGGCCATGCAGCGCAAGCCGAGCCGGATCACGCCCGTACCCGGCGTGCCGTACATGATCGATTTCCCGCGCCACGTTCAGCCGATCCTCGATGCGCATTGCGTCAAGTGCCACAACCCGGACAAGCCCGAGGGCCACGTGTTGCTCAACGGCGATCATGGCCCGGTCTATTCGATGAGCTATTTCACGCTAAGCTCGCTGGGGCTGGTCTCCGACGGCCGGAATCGTCAAGGCAATACGGCTCCGCGCGCCGTCGGCGACAGCGCAAGCCGGCTGATGACCATGCTCGACGACACGCATTACGGAGCGAAATGCTCGCCGGCCGAGATCGAGATGATCCGCAACTGGATCCACGTGGGGGCTCCCTATCCGGGTACGGCCGCCGCGTTGGGTACGGGCATGGTTCGGGACAACAATCTGCCGGAAGGTTACGCGGCCGCCCGGCAAGAGGCGCAGGCCGCACACGAGCGACGCTGCAAGAAATGCCATAACGATTTCCCCACCCCGGAACGGTATAGCATCGCCGGCGGCAACCGCAGCGGGCACCGCGATCCGCACCTGGCTTACAACCTGACCAGGCCGGCAAAGTCGCCCATGTTGCTCGCGCCGCTGGCGCGTAAGGCGGGCGGATGGGGGATGCAGAAACGTGACGGTGACGGGAAGCCGGCCGGTGACGTCGTCGAGATATTTCAGGACACGGCCGATCCCGACTATCGGGCGATCCTGAACTTCATCGAAATGGGGCGGCTCTGTCTTCAAGAGAACAAGCGCTGGGACATGCCCGGCTTCAAGCCGCACCCCTTCTACGTCCGCGAAATGAAACGCTACGGCATATTGCCCGAGGCGTTCAATCCCGACCGCGACGAGGCCGACGTCTTCGAGATCGACCGCCGATACTGGGAGTCGAGTTGGCACTATCCCAATGGCGGCGGCCCGAAACTTTACACCAACGAGAAACTCAACCAGGCGCTGATCTCGCCGCGCCGCTGAAGGATTGACCCCATGAAAATGAAGACTCTTGCTATTGTCGTTCTCGCGATTGCCGTCGCGACCGAGGCAAAAACGGAAGAGAAGGTGCAGGTGAAGACACACTTCAAGCCGCTGTTCGCAAAATTCGGCGAGGACAGCACAACGAAGATCAAGGTCGTTTCGGGGCCCGAAGACGTCAAGATGAGAAACGGCCGTGTGGCGGGCAAGCGGTGGATCGCGACCTGCGGGAAGTTTCGGTTCAAGTTGACCATTCAGGATTCGACGGAGGTCAAGCTCGAGCAACTGGTCGGGCGGCTCGAGAAGCTCCCCAAGCCCTACATGAAGGCCTGCGTGGCCGTGTCGGACGAGGGGGAAGACGGAATCGCGATCTACGCCAGCCTCGGTGGGGCAAGGGCTCATGGCGGGCAGGGGTACATCAACCTGATTCCCAGCGCCGGTGCGTTGGTGATCGCCCACGAGGCGGGCCACACGCTGGAGCAGGTGGCCAGGAAAGCGGAGCCGAAGCTCATGGAGATGTGGATAGATGCCATCAAGTCGGACAAGATAGAACTCTCCGACTATGCTAATCACTCGCACTCTGAAGACCTCGCGGAATTCGCCCAGGTGTACGCCGTCTGCCTGGGTGCGGGCCCCGAACATCTCACCAAGCTGAAGAAACTCTCGCCCGCACGGACCGCGCTCTGGGAGAAGATCCTCGGACCGTAAGACGCATCGTGGCGTAGGCGTCCCGCCTGCGTTGTATTTACAGGCGAGGCGCCTGTGCCACGACTATTTCAACGGCCTGCTAACCGCATTGAACCGGCTCGGGCTCGTCGGCCTGTTCGGCCTGTTCGGCCTGCTGGGCCTGCTGGGACTTAAAGCGTTCCATCATGACGTTGAAGTCCTCGGCCACGTTCTTCCAGAAATCGCCCTTTCTAAGTTTGATCGGTGGCACATCTTCCCCCGCGGTCAGGCCCAGGATCGCCTTGTGGAACCGGTAGACGGGGCCGGCGAAACGGTTGCTTAGCGTCACCGTGTCCCAGACGAAGATCGGGATCATGGCGATCAGGATGGCCAGCACCGGCACCGTTTCTGCCAAGCTTGTCAGCATCAGTTCTGTAAAGGGGCGGGAGAGGTCGCCGCTGCTGAGGAGCTTCCAGAGGGGGAACACGAAGAACGCCATCGTGAAGAACATCAGCCAGTGAAGGACAATTCTCCTGATCAGCGCTCCCTGCACGGGCCTGTCGATAAATTGTTTTCTGCGACGGTTTCTCATCTAATTTCTCCTTGCGATTTCATTTACATGAATGCTCGTACTGCTGGCCCCCGGTGCGGTCGGCGATCATCGGACCAGTTGCACCCGCTTGATGGCTGCCGCCACCTTCTCAAAAGCCTCTGTCAACCGTGCCGTGAGCGTGGCCCTACCGCTTCCAGTTGCGTCGAAATGCGTGCCGTCGGTGATCCGGGCGATGTCCTCCATCAGGTTTAGGTCGGCGTCGTTGCCCAGGCTGATCGTGTAGATCTTCACTTCGAGACGGGCCGCGTAGGCAGCCATCGTCCGGGCGTAACCGGGACCGTCGGAACTTGGCCTGTTGGCATGACCGTCACTCATCAAGACGATCACCTTCTCGGCTTCGTCGCGGGCATACGTACCGTTGTTCAGATAGTGCGCGGCGTCTCCGATCGCGGCGCCCGTGCCGGTCCAGCCGTCGTACTTTCCCGCCTCGAGATTGCGCGAACTGAGCACGTTGTTTCTCAGACGGTTGTAGTTCGTCGAGAGGGCAGATTCGAGAACTCCCGCGTAGCAATCGCTGCTCGGATGTAGACCGGAAGCATACAAC
>JABMRB010000666.1 GCA_013202865.1 Candidatus Nealsoniibacteriota bacterium
CACCCTACAGAGAAGAATATCACTTCCCGGGCTGCTTGCCCAGGGGCCGGATCTCGGCCAATGTGCCCACGTGGAGTTGCCTCGGCAACAAGAGGATGGCGTCGGCGGAGGAGTCGGTAGGGGATATCGTTTAGTCGGCGCGATCAATCCAGTAGTTGGGGCGACGACTGACGTGGGCCACAGCGAGAACCATCACCTCATCGGCGAGGATTTCGTAGGCGACGAGATAGGGGAAGCGTCGCAGTAGAAGACGCCGAATTTCTCGTGGCCCGGTGACGGTTTCCAATCGACCGAACCGAGTGGGATCCTTTTCAATGCGTTCGAGCCCGGATTCGTATTCATCAAGGAATGCAGTTCCGAGTCCCTCGACGCGGTCCTCGTACCACTCGGCGGCGTCTCGGGCTTCCCACTCCGCTTGTTGGAGGACGCGGAGTTTCACGGCCGAGGCCTCTTTGCGAGATGCTCTCGAACCCGCTCGACGGATTCCCGCCAGTCGGTTGCCGAGAACTCGCCGCTCGCGACGGCGTCGGATCTTGCCTGGATCTCGGTCGCCCAGGCGGATGGGGCGTCTTCGTCCGGTTCGACGCTTTCCAAGCTGACAAGAAGGTCGCGAGCCAGCGTTGCCCGCTCAGGCTCATCGAGCTTCAACGCTTGATCTCGAACATTGTCGACGGCACTCATGACTGGTTCCTTGAGACTGCACGCGGAAAAAGTGACACATTCGTCCGCCACTACATCAATCATAGTCAAAATCCGCGTTCTTGTACACTGCCGCTCCATTAGTCAAAAGCGGCGAGAGCATGGGGCACGCCCAATAGTGTGTATTCCACTGCGTCGTTTAGCGGCCGGGCTTGCCCGGCGTTTTCCGGCGAGAAGTTCGCGACACACCGAGAGAACGTCGGGCAAGCCCGACCGCCAAACATTACGCCCCAAGAACATCACTTCCCGGGCTGCTTGCCCAGGGGCCGGATCTCGGCCAGCGTGCCCACGTCGGCCGGGAAAATGGGCGGTCGGATCGATTCTCGCTGCCAGTCGAAAAGGAACTCCGCGGCCGTGCCGCACACCCGGCCTTGACAGGGGCCCATGCCGCATCGGGTCTGGAGCTTGGCTTCACGCCATGAGCCATACGCTTCGAGTTGCTGCCGGGAGACGTCTTCGCAACGGCAGACGGGCGTCTCGGCCGTGGCCAGGGACTTCAACTCCTCGCGCAATGCAAACGCACGATCCAACGCCCCGACGAACCGGCGTCCTCGCTCTCGCGCACGAAATAGCCGGGCCGCATGGTCTTGGCAGTCGATGGCCGCGTAGCCGGCGATCTGTCCTTCGATGAGCGCGAGGTCCACGCCGCCGACGCCCGTCGTTTCCCCGGCAGCGTAGATCCCCTGCACCGACGTCTCCTGCCAATCGTCGATCCAGACGGCCCCGCCGTCGAGCCGGCAATCCAGCAATGTGGGCAATTCCAAGCTCGGCACGAACCCGAACCCGCACGCCAGGTAGTCGCACGCCACGGTCCGCGTCTTGCTGCCGGCATGAAAGGTCACGCTCGACAGCTTCCCGTCGCCCTCGGCCGCCACGGGCCAGCAGCCCGTCCGGTAGCGAACCGTCTTCAGCCGCCACTTGTAGCCGGCACCTTGGAGCAATTTGCCCGGGCTGCCGATCAGGCCGCAACCGAAACGCACCAGCCGCGGCCATGGGGCCTGCTCGGCGATCAGACAGATTTCGGCACCATGGTCTCGCAGGCAATCGGCCACGGCCAGCAGCACGGGCCCGCTGCCGGCGACGGCCACCCGCCGGCCGGCGATCGGCAGGCCCGACTTGACCAGCGACTGCAAGCCGCCCGCCCCGGTCACACCCGGCAGCGTCCAACCGGGAAACGGCAGGAACCGTTCGCGGGCACCGGCAGCGAGTATCAACTTGTCGTACGCGAGCAGGCAAGCGTCGGCGTCCGTTTCCGCCAAGAGCACACCGTCGCGCGGTCGAGCAACGATCTGCGTGCCGGCGAGCACCTCGACCTTCGCCTCGCGCAGCCTCCGCAGCCACGATGCGGCAAGGGGTGACTGGGTGGCTGCCGTCCATTCTTCCGTCATCCCGCGCCAGATCTGACCACCCTGAGCTGGGTTGTCGTCGACGATCGCTACGCGCCGGCCAGCTCGGGCCGCGCAGCAGGCGGCGGCGATGCCGGCCGGGCCACCGCCGACGATCAAGACGTCGTAATGCTCGTTACGGGCCATCGGTGCAAATCTCCATGCCCGCCGTGCAGACGGTCTGGCAACTCCGCCGGTGCGCTCTGCCGTTGATGGTTACGCGACACTCGAAACAGATCCCCATGCCGCACAACGGGCCCCGCGGCTCGCCGTCGACCGACGTGCGAAACTGCGACAGGCCGACCGCGGCGACCGCCACCGCCGCCGTGCTCCCGGCCGGCACCGAGACCGACTTGCCGTTGACCGCAACCGTGACTTGCCTACTCATGCCGAATCCCCTTTCTCCAATCGCGCCGGCAGATACGGCTCCGGCGGGATCGCGGATTCGCGGCCCATCACCGCATCGACCAGCAGGCGGGCCGTGCCGGGGGCCATCGTGATGCCGAGCCCTTCGTGCCCGGTTGCCAGGTAGAGCCGCCCTTGGGATGAACGCTGCCCGGACGAGCACCGCCCGATCAGCGGAAGCTTGTCGGCCGTGGCGGCTCGAAATCCGGTCCACGTGCGGATGGTCGAGACCCGGGCCAACGCGGGAAGATACTCCATCGCGCGGCGCAACATCCGCCCCAGGATCGCCATGTCGACGTCCGTACTCTCCTGGCCCGTCTGCCGCGACGAACCGATCAGCATCTGCCCGGTAATCCTCGGCTGAACGTTCATCGCCGCCGAATCCGTACCGACCGCGGCCGCACTCTTGAGGTACCCCAGCTCGATCAACTCGTGGTGAATGAAGCCCGGGTACCGGTCGGTGATCGCCAGATGCCCCTTCCTCGGCTGAAGCGACAGCCCGGGCGTGAGCCTCTCAGCCCCGTGCCCCGTGGCGTTGATAATCGCCCCGGCCGGCAGCAGCGAATCGTCGGCCAGCCGCACGCCCCGGTCGGAGATTTCCACGGCCGCGGTTCCCAGACGCACTTGAGCCCCACATTCGGTCGCCCCCGCGATCAGCCATCGGGCAACGCAAGGCGGAAAGACGACCAGGTCGCCCGGCACCCGCAACGCGCCGGCCAGTCCGCTGCGCAGATTCGGCTCGGCCCGGGCCAGTGCTGCGGCGTCGAGCACTTCGGCGTCGATGCCGCGCCGGGTGTAGGCCTGTTGTTTTCGCCGGACCTCGGCCAACTCTTCGTCGTCGGCCGCAATCCAGAGCGTGCCGCAGGTTTCGTATTCGCAATCGTCGGGCAACTCGTCGACGATCTCCCGCCAAAGCTGCTGCGAATAGCGCGTCAATGCGAACTGGGGCTCGCTATCGTCCATCACCGCGACGTGCCCCATGCCGGCCGCCGTCGCTCCGCCGCCGGGCGCGCCCGAGTCGATCAGCGTGACACTCATACCCTCCCGGGCAAACTCCCAAGCGCACGCGGCCCCCACGATACCGGCCCCGATCACAACGACGTCCGCGGCCTTGGTGCTCATCAATGGATGCCCATGCAGAGCGGATCTTGCGGGTCGAGGATCAGCGTGGCCTCGGCATTAACGTACGCCGACGCAGTAATATGCGGAAAGACCTCGCCGTCGATCACTTCCACGTGGCCGGTGAACAGGCTGCCGATGAAGCTCTCCTGACGCCATACCTGCCCTTCTTTCAGGTGGCCGTCGGCAAACAGGCAGGCCATCTTGGCGCTGGTGCCGGTGCCGCATGGCGAGCGGTCGTAGGCCCCGCCGGGACAAAGCACAAAGTTCTTCGCGTCGGCATCGTCGCGCTCCGCCGGCCCGAACAGCTCGATATGGTCGATCTCCCGGCCGTCGTTGCCGGTCACTCCATGGCGGGCCAGGGCATGACGGATCTTCCACGCACAGTGGGTTAGCTGGTTGACGTTCTCCGCGGCCAACTCCTGCCCATGGTCGGCCGTGAGAAAGAACCAGTTCCCGCCCCAGGCCACGTCTCCGCTGACCGTACTGACCGTACCGAGGCCCGGAACCGACAAGGCGACGTCGGCGACCGCGCGATAGGCCCGTACGTTGCGGAAGGTCACCTCGCCCGAATCGTGCAGCCAGGTGGTAACGACGCCCGCCGGCGTCTCGATGCGATGCTGCCCGGGGGAGATCCGCCCGAGATGGGCCAGCGTGACGATCAGGCCGATCGTGGCGTGCCCACACATATCGAGGTAGCCGACGTTGTTGAAGAAGATCGCGCCGGCCGAGCAGGCCGAATCGACCGGCTCGCAGAGCAGGGCCCCGACCAGTGCATCGGACCCCCGCGGCTCGTTGACCACGGCCCGGCGCAGCGCGTCGTGCTGCCGGCGAAACACATCCCGCCGCTCGGCCATACTCCCGTCGCCCAGTTCCGGCCCGCCGTCGATCACCACGCGGGTCGGCTCCCCGGCCGTGTGCGAGTCGATCACGCGAACGCGTTGTGGTTGTGACAGGTCCATGCTGGGGGTTCTCGGAAGCGGTTGGGCGTCGGCAGCGAAGACGGCGGCTGCAATATAGCCGGAAACCGGTTCGATGGAACAGGGGGCAGGCCCTTGTCCCGCATGGTAACCACTAGCCGGGGGACAACGTCCCGCGGGCCACCCGCGGGATGCACGGAGTTTCGGCGAGCCGCCGGGTTTACCCCGGCGCAATGCGAAACACCGGGAAAACGGCTATCCAATCCGTCTGTGCAACAATCGAGCCGAACAGGATTGAGCCACGTCTCGCGGAGCGAGACGGCTACTCTGAGGCGGCGGTGCTCATCTCCTCCGGCGCCGCGGTGTCGAGTCCTAGCCAACGACTCAGGCCGGCCTTGGTATCGATCAACAGACTGAAGAGCGTGGGCACCAGCACGAGGGTGAAGACCGTCGAGACCACCAGCCCGCCGAGGACCACGGCGCCGAGACCGCGGTATAGCTCGCTGCCCGCCCCGGGAAACAGCACCAGCGACGATAGTCCCAGCACGGTCGTCATGGTGGTCATGAAAATGGGGCGGATCCGGCCGCGAACGCTCTCGAGGATCGCCCCGTTCGCCGACATGTTCTCGTCACGCATGTGGTTCAACGACTGGTGGACGATCAGGATTGCGTTGTTCACTACGGTTCCGATCAGGATCACGAAACCGAGCATCGTCAGCACGTCGAGCGCCTGATGGCCACCGGAGGAGAACCCCAAGGTCTTCTGTAGCGGCAGATAGACGTTCAGCAGTGCCAGGCCGGCCAGTCCGCCCACGGCCCCCAACGGCACGGTGAGAATAATCACCAGCGGGTAGAGCCACGACTCGAACAAGGCGGCCATGAGGAGGTAGGTGATCAACAGCGCCAGGAGGAAGTTCCATCGCAGCGACTTCCAGGTCGCCGAAAGCTTGTCGGCCGTACCGGAGAGTTGGATCCGATACTCCCCGCCGATCGCGCCGCTATCCTGCAAGGGCTCGACAATTTGGGTCCTGATATTTTCGACGGCCAGTTCCAGAGGCATCTCTTCGGGCGGGCGGACCTGGATGGTGATCGCCCGCTGTCGCTCCCGCCGGTTGATCTGCTCGGGCCCGCCCTCGTAGTAGGCCCGGGCGACGGTCTCGAGCGGCACCAGATCGCCGGAGGGCGTGGCAATCGGCAGTCTCTCGATGTCCTGGACGTACTCCACGGTGTGCGGGTTGCCGATGATCGTCATGTCGATCCGGTTGCTCCCCTTGAAGTAGTCTCCGGCAAAGGCACCGTCGACCAGCGCATCGACGGTGTAGTCCAGTTCCTCCTTGCCGAGCCCCATGTCGGCGGCCTGATCCCATTTGGGTACCAGATGGATCTCCGGGCTGCTGAGTTCGAGACTGGGAATGGGCATCGCCGAGGCACCCGGCACGACCGCGTCCGCCTCGCCCATGCCCATCACCTGACCCATGATCTGTCCGCCAAGCTGCACGAGCCCCTTAGGATCGGGTCCGGTGATCTCCACGTCGATCGTCCGTCCCGCACTCAGTCCCCGCTCGAACAAACTGGCCTGCTGGGCAAAGGCGATCGTCTTAGGGATGGAATTACCCAGCCCGTTGACCAACTCCACCAACTCGCCGGCCCTAAGCGGATCGACCGACCGCAGCCCGAGAAACACGACCTGGCCCCTGGCGACGAAGAAATAGTCGCTGATCGGTGGGTATTTGAGCCGGTCGTTTGCCGGGTCCTCATGGTCGACGTCCCAGTAGGGTCGCATTCCTTCTTCCAGCTTCTCGCCGATCTCGGTCAGCTTGTCGATGTTGTAGCCGGCCGGCGGCAAGAGCCGCCCGAACACCAGGTTTCGGTTTCCGGTAGGGAGGTATTCGGTCTTGGGCATCAGCAGCCAGATCAGCATCAAGGCCAGGCCGACCAGACCGCCCACCGTCAGCAGCCGCAGGGCGAGGCTGCGTTGGATCGTCGCGTTGAGGCCCACCACGTGATCGACGAACCTCCCACCCAGCGCATCGGTCAGACCCAGGGCCCGCCGTCCGGCGCGCGTCGACAAACGTCGTTGCGGCGGCCCGAGCTTCGATTGCTGCTTGCGCAGAATCCGTGCGGCGGCGGTCGGAATCACCGTAACCGAAACCAGCAGCGACAACGCTACCGCGGAACTGACGGCCAGTGCGATATCGCGAAACAACTGTCCCGCCTCCTCCTGGACAAACAGCACCGGAATGAAGACCGCCAGGGTCGTCAGCGTCGAGGCCACCACCGCTCCCCAGACCTCGTTGGTACCCCGAACGGCCGCGACAAACGGCGGGTCGCCTCGCTGGTAGTGCCGATAGATGTTCTCCAGCACCACCACCGCGTTGTCGACGAGCATCCCCACGGCAAACGCCAGGCCCGCCAGACTGATCACGTTCAGGGAGCGCCCCATCAAGTTCAGCATCAGAAAGGTGCTGATGATGCTGGTGGGGATCGCCAACGCGATAATGATCGTGGACCGACCGCTGCGGAGGAACAACAACAGCA
>JABMRB010000667.1 GCA_013202865.1 Candidatus Nealsoniibacteriota bacterium
GAGTCGGCCTGGCCGGTCCACGGCAGCGTGCTTCTGGACCGCGGCGTGGCCTACGTTACGGCCGGTCGCTCGACCTATCTCGACGGTGGCATCCGCGTCTGGGCGCTCGATCCGGCGAGCGGCCAGATACTGCACAAGGGCCTGCTCGAGGGTCCGCATCGCGACGTGGACAAGGACCGCGACCTGGCCTTCTTCATCCGCGGGGCCAACACCGACGTGCTGGTCGCCGAAGGTGATTTCCTCTACATGCGGCAGAAGAAGATGACTCGCAAGCTCGAAGAAGTTGACGTGCCCGTGCTTTCGAGCAAGGGTGCCCAGGACGTCGGGATGCACATCTTCTCGACCGCCTCCCTGCTGGACGACTCGTGGTACAACCGGACCTTCTGGATGTACTCGAAGCGATGGCCCGGGTTCCAATTGGCCAACCAGGCACCTAAGACCGGGCAGTTGCTGGTGGTCGACGGCGAGAAGACGTATGCGGTCAGGGCGTTCTACCGGCGGAACGTACACAGTCCGGCGTTCTTCCCCGGTACGGACGGTTACTTGATCTTCGCCGACGACAACGCGAACGAGCCGCAGATCGTCGGCGAGCCGGGTGCCCGAACGCCGGTGAAGTGGCTGCCGCAGTCCGACTTCGCGCGCGGACGCGGCAACATCATGCGACCGCTGGATAGCGAGGCCTTCGGGCAGGATAAGATGATCGGCTACACGCGTGCGGAACCGCCGCTCTGGAACAGGTGGCTGCCGGTGCGGGTCCGGGCGATGGTCAAGGCGGGCGACACGCTGTTCGTCGCCGGTCCGCCGGACACGTTCGAGGCCGACGATCCCTACGCCGCCTTCGAGGCCCGACGCGGCGCGAAGCTCGTTGCCCTATCGGCCGCCGACGGTAAGAAGCTCTCAGAAATCGCGCTGCCCACGCCGCCGGTCTTCGACGGCCTAATCGCCGCCCGCGGCCGGTTGTTCGTGTCGTTGTGCGACGGGAGCGTCGTGTGCCTTGTAGGTCAGGGCTCGCCCTGACGAAGCCTGCAAGTAAAAAACCCCCAACAACACCCCAACGTCGGGGCAAGCCCCGACCTACGGAGACCACCATGAAAACACCTTTCTACTTCGCAGCAGTTGTCGTACTAGCGCTAACCACTTCCTCCGCACGGCCCGACGGCCTTATTTACCAATTACCCAAAGACGGCACGTGGGTCAGCTATGATATGGATGCCACGGTGGAGATGGGCGAACACAAGGAAACCATGAAGGGCTCGCTTCGGCTGGCCTCGGTCGGGAAGACTACCGAGCAGGACAAGCCGTGCCGATGGATCGAAGTGGCGTTCGAGGCCCGTGCGGGGAATCAGCGACAGATGCCGAAAATCACGGTCAAGGCTCTCATTCCCGAAGAACACCTCGGCAAAGGCAAGGCCCCACTGGACCACGTGATCCGGGCCTGGATTCGACGGGCCGAGTCAGACCCTAAGGAACTCGAAGATCCTAAGAACTTCGACAAGGGACCGTTGCCAATGGTGCTTGCTCCGCCGTCGAAAGACGCCAAGCAACTGGAGGAGAAGACGGTGGACAGCGATCTGGGCGAACTCTCCTGCCCGGGTGTCACGGGAACCACGAAGTTCAAAGCTCGGGAGACGATCGACGTCACGCTGGAGACCCGCCTGCACCCGAAATCTCCCTTCGGCGTGGTTGCCGCCCGCTGGGACATCAACGTCAGCACGGAAGGAGAAACCCAGCCGGCGTTGACAATGAACCTGAAGCTCAGCGGCCGTGGCGACGATGCGAAAAGCGAGTTGCCCGAGCAGCAGTAGCAATCACTCCTTCGCCGGCCAGCCCCAACGGATCAGATCGTCGCTCCAGGCGATGCCGATCGAGCAGTTGGCATACGCGTTGTCCATCGTGCGGGTCTTGCCCGGGCCCACGCCGTGGAAGAACATCAGGTACTTGCCGATGCCCGGCTCCTTGCGCAGATCGAGCACGACGCCTGCGGTCAGGCGGGTCTCGGCCCATGGCCAGTTCGCCTGGCCCAGCGTGATCGGTTCTGCCCAGTCCCGCCAATGAAGCAGGTCCTTCGACCGCTTGATCCCGATGCCGTTTGCCGGGGAGTGGAACAATACGTACTCGTCGTCGTGTACCAGCACACAGACGTTCTCGCCGCTGGAGGTGCGGCCGTGGTACGTCCAGTTTTTCAGATCGCGCGACCACGAGTAGCTCACCCCGTTCTGCTTGTAGAAGCACCACCACTTGCCCGGCTCGTCCTTGTCTTCGATCAGGTACGGGTCGATCATCCGCCCCATCTTCTCCCGCGGAACATCGGCGCCTTTGACGCGCAGCAACTCCGGCTCGGACCAGTGCAGCAGGTCCTTGCTGCGCAGCGTGAAGAGCCGGGCGTCCTGATTGGCCCATCGCAAGGGCCCGCTGCGCGTCAGCCCCGGAATTGGATACGACTGCAAGCACATCACCCATTGGCCGTCGAAGCGAACGACGTTGCCCGGGCTGCAGTAGTTGAGGTTCTGCCCTTTAGGCGTGAGAATCCGAGGCCGGGTCCAGTCGATCAGGTCGCGTGACGTGCTCACCGCCGTGTAGGAGTAGACCTTGCCGTCCTTCTCCGTGCGAATGTAGGTCGGAAACAGATAGAACACGCCGTCATGGTAAACCACGGCCGGATCGCGAAAAGCCGTCTTGTCGTCCCCACGCAGGAGAACGGGCGAGTCGAGTTTCGACAGGTCCACGGCCGGAGGCTCGCCCGCGCCGACGAGGGATCCGAGCGCGGACAGCAGTAAGAGCAAGACCGAACAGGAAGTTGCGGTTCTGATTGCATTCACAGTATTGTTCCGGTTTCGAGTTCGGGGAGACAAGAGGGACGGCCAACTTTGTTAGGATTCTTCAGGGGAACTTGTAGCTCAATGGATCGATTGGCGACGGCAAGCGGTCATGCAGGGCCGTTCACGGCCCTTCCCGACGCAGGCGGTAGTATGCCCGACGTTTACGTCGTGTAACGCTTGCCTAGCGCCGATCGACCCCGCCCTGATC
>JABMRB010000668.1 GCA_013202865.1 Candidatus Nealsoniibacteriota bacterium
GCCGAGAGCCCGGCGGTTTCTCCGCTCGAGTTAGCATGGTTGTCGGACCTCGACCAGCCAGCCACGCAGCGCCCGGCAGAGAAAGACGCCGTTGCGGACGCCGTGGATAGGTTGCTGGCAGTGTGCCTGATGTAACCGGTTCTGTTCCCCCTGAAGAACAGGCCGGGACACCTTGTTGATAATGTCAATTTGACCGTGGCTGTTTGGGCGGCCAATCGTTTGAAAAGGCGGTCCACCCGGTCGTCAAGCAGTTCTGCTTCAAGTGCCACAGCGGCGACGATCCGGAGGCCGAGATCGCGTTGGACGGCGCCTGGGACGTCGCCCGCGTCCGCGAGCAGAGGGACACGTGGCAGCAGGTCGCCAAAGCCCTCGAAGGCCGCCAGATGCCGCCGAAGTTTATGAAGCAGCCCACCGACGACCAGCGGCAAGTCGTGCTCGGCTGGTTGCAGACGGTCTTAGGTAACGCCGACGCGGTGGCCGACCCGGGCCGCGTCACGTTGCGGCGGCTCAATCGCATTCAGTACATCAACACGATCCGCGATCTGCTGGGCGTGGAGTTCGACGCGTTTCGCTGGAAGGGACCCCACGCGGCGGCGTGACCACCCAGGCGTCGATGCTCGAAGAGCAGTCGGTGCTAACCAGCTCGCTGCGCCAGCGGGCCGAGCAGCACCGCAAGGACCCGAAATGCTCGGTCTGTCACGAGAAGATGGACCCGCTGGGGTTCGCCATGGAGAACTTCGATGCGGTGCGTCGCTTCGTTCCTTACCGGAGCCCATCCCCACAAGACCGACGGTAAGGACATCCGCAACGGCACTTTCGTGGATCAACAAGCGGCCGCTGCCGTGGGTAGCCGCACCCGGTTCCCGTCGCTGGAACTGGGTACCGAGCCGAGTTCGCAAGGCGGGCGCTGCGATTCGGGCTACAGTTGCATCTACACCTCGAACATGTCCTGGCGAACGGCCACCTCACCGATGACCAAGGAGACCAACCCGCGCGCCGTCTTCGACCGGCTCTTCGGCACGGGGCGCTCGGAGGAGGACCTCAAGGGCCTCACCCGCCGGGCTCGCTACCGCAAGAGCATTCTCGACTTCGTGGCCGAGGGCGCCGACGCCTTGAAGCGGAAGCTAGGCGCCCGCGACCGGGTCAAACTGGACGAGTTTCTCTACGCGGTCCGCCAGATCGAGGGCCGCATCGACCGGACCGAGAAGCTTAACGACCGCGAGTCGGGCGTGCCCGATTTCCCTCGTCCGGCCGGCGCGCCCAAACAGTTTGAAGACCACGTCCGTCTGCTGTTGGACATGATGGTGCTGGCGATGCAGACCGACGCGACGCGGATCCTCACCTACATGTTCACCAACGCCGGCAGCAACCGCAGCTATCCGGACTTCGGCGTCCGTGGCGGCCATCACACACTCTCGCATCACGGCAACGACCAAGAGAAGCTGGCCCAGATCAGCAAGATCAACCGCCACCACGTCACGCTGCTGCGGCATTATCTCGACCGGCTGGCCGCCGTGGAAGAGGCCGGCGGCACGTTGCTGGATCGTTCGATGATCCTCTACGGCAGCGGCATCGGTGACGGCAACCGCCACAATCACGACAACCTGCCGATCCTCCTGGCCGGCAAAGGCGCGGGCGCGATCAAGACCGGCCGTCATCTCCGCTACGAAAAGGAGACGCCCCTGGCCAACCTCTACCTCGCCATGCTCCACCGCATCGGCGTCCGCGCCGATGCGTTCAGCGACAGCACGGGTGAGTTGGCGCTCAGCTACCCGCCCAAACGTCCCGCCGGTGTCTCCGAACGAAGCCGCTCGATCATCGCCTGCGTGGCCGCCTCCACCGCCTCCTGCCACCGCGAAGAACCGAACCGGTCGGCATATTGGGCCTGACTGTGGGCGAAGATGATCCCCCGGGAACTGTTGACGATCGCCCCGGTGCCTTGCTCGTCGAAGGCCCCAGCCACGTCGCCGGCCGTGCCGCCCTGGGCTCCAAACCCCGGCACCAGGAACCACGTCTGAGGCATCTCACTGCGGAGCTCGGCAAGTTGATCCGGATACGTCGCCCCGACGACCGCCCCGACCGACCCGTAGCCGCACGCCCCGGCCGTCTCCACGGCCAACCCTTCGACGTATCGGGCAACGTGCCGGTAGAGCGGCCGGCCGTCGGCGATCAGGTCCTGAAGCATCCCGCCACCGGGATTCGACGTCTTCACCAGCACAAACACCCCAGCGGCCCGTTGCGACGCCACCTCGACAAACGGCCGCAGGCTGTCGTCGCCCAAGTACGGGCTGACGGTCATCGCATCGGCCCCCCAAACGCTTTGGCCCGGTCCGAGCATACCCCGGGCGTAGGCCGCCGCGGTCGAACCGATGTCGTTCCGCTTGGCGTCGAGGATCACCAGCAGCCCCTTGTCCGTGGCATAGGCGATCGTCTCGGCCAACACGGCCATACCCGACGGGCCTATTTCCTCGAAAAAGGCCGCCTGCGGCTTGACGGCCGGCACCAACGGAGCCACCACGTCGATCACACCGCGACAGAACTCGCCAAAGGCAGCGGCAATCTCAGCCGGCGTCGGGTCGGCCCGATCGGGCAGCATCCCCTCGGGCAGCATCTCGCTACGGGGATCGAGCCCCACGAGCACAGGATTTTGGCACCTCCGCACGGCCGCATCGAGTCGATCGGGGAAATCTAACAAGGCGAGACTCCTTTCAGTCGGATGGGAAGCTTCAATAAACGGCAAACACCACCTTAATTCACGGCAAACACCACATTAGTTTGGGTGGCATGAACTTGACTTACGGCAACCAATGAGCAACGAGCCTCGTCGTAACATGTTGAAACAACACGAGTTAGACAGATCCTCCGGCACCAGCCGTCGCCGTAAGTGAATTATCGCAATTCCTGCAAAACAGCGTTTTCGTTGATGTGCATAACTCGTTGTCCTGTATGGTGTTACGAAGAAATCGCGACCTATTGTTGATTCTGGCTGAAAACCCGATCGGTGATTCTGAGC
>JABMRB010000669.1 GCA_013202865.1 Candidatus Nealsoniibacteriota bacterium
CATTGGGATTCTGATTGGATTGTTATTGCCGGCCGTTCAGAAGGTCCGAGAAGCCGCCCGCCGATCCCAATGCTCCAACAATCTTCACCAGATCGGTCTGGCTTTGCAGAATCACCATGGTGCCAAGCGGGCCTTTCCGGCAGGCAACTATGCAACAACTGCCGGTGTTTGCCCGGGCGGGAGTTTCGTGGGCAACACCTCCGAATCCGAGAATCGCGCCAACTGGATGATTCTGATTCTCCCTTTCTTGAACGGGGGACAGCTCTCCGAGGAGTACGACTTTCGCAAGCACAACGAAGCCCCGGAAAACCGCATCGTGCGAGAGACTCGCGTGAGCACCTACTCCTGCCCCTCCGACGTGGCTCTGGAACTGATCGTGCCTGCCATGGGACCCGCCGCCGAATATGCCTTGAACGTCCCCTACATGCCCGGCTCCTACCGCGCGGTCAGCGGTCGTAGCGACGGGTATCGGTTCCTCGACTCCGGGGAGAAATCGGCCAGTTACCCTCGCCGGTGGCGCGGCGCGATGCATACGGTCGGGGTCAGCAACTTCGCCCCGGAACGCATGGGGAACATCACCGACGGCGAATCCCATACGCTGATGGTCGGCGAGGCAGCCACCAGGAGCAATCTACCTTACCGGACCCTCTGGGCCTATTCGTTTTCGTTCTATAGCCTCTCGGCGACGACTCCTCAGCGGCGGACGCTGTTGGGCGACTTCGACCAGTGCAAGGCGATCGGCGGCGAAGGTAAGAGCGGGCCTTGCCGACGAGGATGGGGAAGCCCTCATAACGGCGGTTTGAATTTCCTCTTGTGCGACGGGTCGGTCCAGTTTCTCAGTCAGGATATCGATATGGAGTTGTTTGCCGAACTCGGTACGATTGCCGGCGGGGAGCAGGTCCAGGTACCGCGGTAGCCGCCAAGAACGTTAACTACTACGATCCAAGGAGAACCCCGATGATGCGATACTTGATGGTGATACTACTTCTCGGCCCGGCCACGTGCTGTTTGGCGACTCCTACAATCAGAGAGGAACCGATGCATAAACTGCCGAAACCACACTACCAGCGCAGCGACTCCGATCCCGATTGGCTGGCCTACGCGGCCCAGTTTCACGGGCACCTGGGTCCTTGGGCCGCCGCGGGACTGAGAGCCGGCATGACGGCCCGACGCGCCGTCGACGCCGATGGATACTTCGACGTCGACGTCACCGTCGAAGGCCCCTTCGTCAAACCGCCCCGCTCCTGTTTCCTCGACGGACTTCAGGTCTCTACGGGGGCGACCCTGGGAAAGCGCAACCTGAAGTGGGTCAAGGCCGAGCAAGTAATCGTTCGCATCGAGAACACCCGCTCCGGGAAGACGGCCGAAGTCCGCCCGACGCCCGCGTTGCTCAAACTCCTCGCGTCTATCCAATCACGCCCCAAGGCCACTCGGGGCAAGGACGCATCCGAGCGGGATCAGCATGACGATCACGACGACCACGAGGATCACGGGCCGCAAAGCGATTTCCTGGAGGCCGTCGCTCGGAAAATCGCCGCAATACCCGATAAGAAAATCCTCCATGTGACGTTTCCCACCAGCGGCGAGTAGCGTTGCGAAGCCGCGAGCGGCGAGCTATTGCAGGTCGGTGATGTGATCGACCGCCGCTTGCACCTCGCGAAACGCTTCGCTCTCGGGCACTTCCGCGCCGCGGCGCAGATCGGCCAACAGGTCGCCGAGTAGTTCTCGCTCCAGCCAGGACGCCAGCCAGCCGGCGCGTTGCTCGGCGTAGCGGGATTGCAGCCGGGTGAACAGCCGGGTGGCGGCCTGCCGCATGCCTTCGCTGGTCGTGCTGACGATCGCTTCGCCGCCGCCCGCGATGCCGCCGGTAATTGCCGCTTCGGTGGCCAGCTCGCTTGCCGCGTGGCCCGCGTGGCCGACCAACCCGCCGGCCAGACCCCAACTGCTGACGACCAGTGCCACGGTGATCGTCGGCCGGGCAACGGCCCAGGCGTAGTCCAGCGATTGCAGCAGGCGGACGGCCCGGGGGCTCGACTCCCGCCATGCGTTCAACTCGGTGGTGAGAAACTCGCGGTAGTCGTCGTCGACCGCCGGCAGTTGCCCGTGTGCCGCCTCGACCCGCTCGATGAGCTGCGTTCGGGCGTCGCCGCCGAGCAGCCGCATCAGCCGCGGGCGGAGCGTATCGTTGCCAACCCGGGCAAGGCGGCCCAGTTCATCAAACATGCGTCCGACGGCCGACACCACGGCCTCGCGCTCCTGCTGCTGAAACGTCGCCAAGGGGTCTTCACCGGGCCCGGCCATCGCACCGTAGGCCGCCCGAACGGGCCACGTTACGCCCCGGCCCAGCACGCGGTAGAAGCCGTGGATTCGCCGCGACCAATCACCCCGGCCCGCGTGCCACCAGTTGCGGATCTCCTCGACCAGCGCGGCGGCGGGCAGGGTGGGCCATGCCACGCGGGCCATCTCGGTCGCGGAGAGCGCCTCGGCAGCCGCCGAGAAATCACCCGACGCCCGGCGGATCGATTCCAGATAGGCCCCGACGCCCCGCTGCCGGTCGAGCACGCGGGCAAGCGCACCGCGAAACGTGCGGATCTTGATCGCGTCGAAATGCAGCGACGCCAATTCGTCGCGCAGGTCGGTCGGCTGCTCGGGTGGATCGTGGCCGTCGCGCCCGACCGAGTAGAAGGGCAGCCGCAACTGCTCGGACGCCGCGCGATCGTAAGGAACAACGTAGACCAGCTCGGGTGCGGCTCCCGTCTCTTCGCAAAAAGTTGCCAGCCATTGCGGCCAGAACTCGCGGTCATCCGTCGGGTGACACTGGTTGAAAACGGCTACGATCGGTTTGTCGGCCTCGACCGCCGCACGGAAGAACTGCTTGACGGCCGCGTCGTTGTATTTCTGCTGCGTCAGCACGGCCACCAACACGTCGGCCGCGCGGCGGATTGACCGGGCACGTTCCCAATTGACCGTCACGTCTGAATCGACGTCGGGTGCATCCAACAGCGCCAGTCGCCGGGGCATCTGCGAACCGACTCGCCAGAAGAGCAAGTCTTCGGGCGATTCTTGCAGCGGGTCGTCGGCCGACTGCCACGCGCGGAGTTCAAACGACTCGAACAGCCGCCCGAGCAGCGTCTCGTCGCCCGCGTCCGGGTGAACCATGCAAACGGGGTGTTTCGTTCCGGCCGCCAGCGGGCTGACCGCGGAAGCCACTTCGTCGGCAAGGTGATTGAACAGCACCGACTTGCCGATGTTGGTCCCACCGACGATCCCCACGACCAGCAACGGCGGCAGGTCCAACTGCGGCAGTAGCTTACCGCGGAGCAACTCGAACCACTCCTGCCCCTGCGGCGGTTCCACCCCGACGTACCCGGCCACCGGCTCCAATGCCGCAACGGCACGGTCGAGCCGCTTCACTTCGTCGGCAAAGCCCTGATAGTTGCACATAACGATATTTAGCCCCGGGTGAACACACCCGGGGAGCATCCCATTTCATTTAGCCCCGGGTGAACACACCCGGGGCAGAATCAGAGCAAGACCACCGCAACCCAAAAACCCAATTCTTCCCCGCCGTGTATTCACGGCGGGCTAAATACGTGTTGCCCCCGCCGTGTATTCACGGCGGGCTAAATACGTGTTGCCCCCGCCGTGTATTCACGGCGGGCTAAATGTGGGTGAGTTCAACATACAGAACGGACGGGGGAAGTCAACACGGATCACCGGCCAGGACCGGCTCTTCGCTCTCGGTCTGGTCCTGCTGCGGCAGTTGGCAGTTGACCTGGTTACGGCCAAGGTGTTTCGACCTGTAGAGGGCCTCGTCGGCGCGGGCGAGAATCGTCTCAACCGTATCGCCGATGCACGGGACGGCGACGCCGATACTCAGCGAGACGGAAACTTCCCCACGCCGCAACGCCACCCGCGACGCCCGGTCGGCGACGCCGGTACGGAGGGTCTCGGCGAGATTGAACCCGACCTGCAGTGTCGTCCGCGGCAGCAGGACAGCGAACTCGTCGCCGCCGTACCGGCCCACAAGATCACCCTCCCTGACCGACTTCTTCAGCCATGCACCAACCTTCTTCAAGATGCGGTCACCGGCCTGATGACCGTGCGAATCGTTGATCCGCTTAAACTGATCCAGATCGATCAGTATCAGCACGAACGTCTCGCGCTGACGTTTCCAGGTGTCCAACAGCAGGTGGAGCTTCTCGTCGAAGGCCTTGCGGTTGGCGACGTTGGTCATGGCGTCGGTGCGGGCCTCGTGCCGGGCATGGTCGATCTCCTGGGCCTGCTCCTCGAGGCGATATTGCGTGCAGGTCAGATCGTCCTGCATCTGCCGATTGGACGTCATCAGCGAGGTCATGTGGCCGAGCAACGCCTGCTTGACCGACTCCATCTCGCCGGTGGCCTGCAGGCTGCCGACCTGTTCGGCCGACTCCTGGATTTCCGTATTATGCGACTCCACGTCGGTGCTGAGCCGTTCGGCGGCGCGGAGCAGTTCGAGCAGGGCCTTCAGGGCGGCCTGCCGTTCCCGTCGGGCCAACTCGACGTCCCGAGGCGTCGACACTCGTCCTCGGCCCATGAAGAAACCGATAACGAGACCCACGCCAACACTTCCCAGCACCCAAGGTGCGATGTAAGCAAGCGAACTCATGATCTTCGGCGGCGCCTCCTCCGAGAAGTGGTATCTACTGAAGTATAGCTCTTGTCGGGTAAGGACTTGCGGCCTGAGAGAGGGAGTCTCGCAAATGTTTGGTGCGGATGACCGGATCGTGCCGGAAATGCCGCCAGATCGCTCCGCTCGGCACCGTGCTACACTTAAGGACAATCCCGCACGACGTTCGGCGCGGCCGATCGAGGTTCAAACGCAGGAAACGGCCCAGTGAATTCCCCAATGAAAGACTCCCCAGTGAAAGATGCTTTGGAACAGACAATATCGGATAAGTCGGCAAGAATCGGCATCGTCGGACTCGGATACGTGGGTCTGCCGCTGATCCGCGCGTTCGTGGCGGCCGGGTTTCGTACCATGGGGTTCGACGTCGATCGCACCAAAGTCGACCGGCTCGCGGCCGGCGAAAGCTACATCGAGCACATCCCTTCCGATTGGATTGCCCGTTGCGTGACCGACGGGACCTTCGAGCCGACAGCCGACATGCAACGACTGGCCGAGGCCGACGCCCTGCTGATCTGTGTGCCCACGCCGCTAAGCGACAGCCGCGACCCGGACCTGGCGTTCGTCGAGGAGACCACCCGGCAGATCGCCAAGACGTTGCGCCAAGGCCAACTCGTCGTGCTCGAAAGCACCACCTATCCCGGCACCACCCGCGACGTGATGTTGCCCATCCTGGCGGCCACCGGATTGACCGTCGGCGAAGACTACTTCCTGGCCTACAGTCCCGAGCGCGAAGACCCGGGTAACCCGGACTTCTCGGCCGAGCGAATCCCGAAGGTGGTCGGCGGATACGACGCCGTCAGCGGAAAACTGGCCGCGGCGCTTTACCGCCATGCAGTCGTCGAGGTGATCGAAGTCTCCAGTTGCGAGGTGGCCGAGGCCTGCAAGATCCTTGAAAACACCTATCGCTCGGTCAATATCGCCATGGCCAACGAGTTGAAGATGCTCTTCGACCGGATCGGCATCGACGTCTGGGAGGTGATCGACGCGGCCAAGACGAAGCCGTTCGGATTTCAAGCCTTCTACCCGGGCCCCGGCCTGGGAGGGCACTGCATTCCGATCGACCCGTTCTACTTGAGTTGGGTTGCGCGGCGGCACGGCTTGACCACCCGGTTCATCGAACTGGCCGGTGAAGTCAACACGAGCATGCCGCGCTACGTCGTCCGCCGAGTGCAGGCGGCGCTCAACGATAGTGCCAAGCCGCTGCGAGGCAGCAAGGTGTGCGTGCTGGGGGCCGCGTACAAGAAGGACGTCGACGACATGCGAGAAAGCCCCTCGCTGGAACTGATGGAGTTGCTGCTGGCCGCCGGCGCCGAGGTGACCTACAACGACCCACACATTGCCCAACTCAACCGCGTGCGAAGTCACAATATCCTACTTCAAAGCAGCGAGCTGACCGCCGAGTTCCTCGCCGCGCAGGATTGCGTACTGATCTCCACCGACCACACGGCCTACGACTACGATTTCATCGTCGAACACGCCCCGCTGGTCGTCGATACGCGTAACGCGACCAAGAACGTTACGCAGGGCCGCGAGAAGATCTGTAAGGCGTAGGGGCGAGCACCATCGGTCGCAGTGCGGCGGCGATCTTCGTGGTCACGCCGGAGATGATCCGCCGCAGCGGGGCGACCAGCATCCCAGACGCGCTGCGAATGGTGCCCGGGCTGAACGTAGCGAAGATCAACTCCAGCGCTTGGGCCGTCAGCTCGCGGGGATTCAACTTCCGGTTCGCCAACAAGCTGCTGGTGCAGATCGACGGCCGCTCGGTCTACACGCCCACCTGAGCGGCTCGAACGTCCTGGGGCGATGGAGCCGGCATCTGGGGGAAGGCCACGGAATTGTTCTACGATCGGTTCACGCGCCACGCCAGTGCATTGGACGAGTGCCGCAGCACGATCGACGTCGACTTCCAGTACCAGTACCCCTGGCGACGGACCACCAGTTGATCTGGGGCGGCGGGGCCGAGAACCGGTCTGTTTCTTGCTTCCCGTTTCTCGTCAGGGCAAGCCCTAGACCTACGGTGAAGCCAGCAACGCCATGGTGCCCAGGCCGTAGAAGGTGTACTCGACGTCGACTGTGGTGTCCCAGGCGGCGGCGTGGAAACCGCCGGTGGGTTGGGATAGCGATTCGACGAAACGATGCATCGCGGGCGCGTCGATCTTCTCGACCGCCTGAAGATCCAGCAACGCGACCAGGCCGGTGAACGTGCTTAGCAGGTCGGCAATCGGGATCCGGCCGTTGGCTCGCAGGCCGCCCTCGGGCGTCTGCATCAAGGCGAGAAACCCGGCGGCCGACGTGCGCACGTCGTCGTCGAGCCCGTCGAGCATCCGCAACAGGCCGACGGCCGCGGCGGTCGGATTCGTGCCGCCTTGGCGCATGGCGTCGATCTCGACGAATCCGCCGTCGTCGCGCTGGCGGCTGCGAATCAACTCGATCGCGGGCCCGGCCTCGTCCGGCGCCGCGCCGACCATCTGCTTGCAGCCGATCGCCAGGAACGTGTGATAGGTGCTCGCCTGGCCGCTGCGTGGGGTCTTCGCGTAGCCGGCGCCCGCGCGTCGCAAGGGCTCGACGAACTCGACCACCGACCGACGCCGATCGCGACCCGTGCCGGCGAATACGTCGATTCCCGCAGCCGCCTCCAGCAACACGGCCGAAGCGATCAGCGAGAGGAAGTCGATACTCGGCAGGGTCCGGTCGATCTGCTGCTCGAGAAACGCAGCCGCCCGGCGGGCCGTCGCGTCATCGAGTGTGCCGAGCATGGCCGCCGACCGCAGCGCGAAGCTGGTGTAGTAGAGATCGCTCTGACCCTTGCGTCCGGCAAACCCGCCGTCGTCGCGCTGGGCCGCGGCCAGGTAAGCCGCATGGCACCGGCGAACCTCGTCGGGCAACGCCCCGGCCCCGACGGCCATCCGCATTGCAAGGTCGGCGAAATAGGGCTTCTTCATTCTTCACTAATCGCCAGCGGGCGGCGGTCCAGCACGGCGTCGAGGATGAAGTGCAGCAGGCGACGCAGCGGTTCGTTGTCGAGCCCGTCGGCGGCCTGTTGGGCGCGGCGGTGGTGCTTGGAGATCAGCATCGACGCCTTCCGGTAGACCTCGGCCCGGGCGTAGAGTTCGCCGACGCGGGCCGTTCGCGCCGCATCTGGCGAACGATCCTCGATCAGCCCGAGCAACTCGCGGCAGTCCGGCTCGTCGAGATCTTGCAAAGCCAACGCCAGCAGGACGGTCGGCCGGCCACCGAGCACGTCGCCGCCGGTCACGCGCTTGTTAGGTTGATCGTCCTGCCAGTCGTCCAAGTCGTTGATGATCTGGTAGGCCACGCCCAAGTGCCGCGAATACTGGGCTACCGCTTCGCGATACGGCTCGACCGGCCCGGCCATGCGAACGCCTGCCAACAGGGCCGCCTCGAACGCGGGCGACGTCTTCAGGGCGTAGAGCTTCAAGGCATCCAACGGAGTAAGACGCTTCTGCCGGGCGTCGCGCCAGATCAACTCGGCGCCCTGCCCTTCGCAAAGCCGCGTATGCGCCCGGGCAAACTGCGCGGTCACGTCGGCGGTCACCTCGGCCGGCAAAGCGTCGCGCTGCGAAGCGACCAGCCGGTAGCCGAGCCCGATGAGGAAATCGCCGACGTTGATCGCCGTGGCCGTACCGTATTGGCGGTGCAGCGCGGGCCGGCCGTAACGGAACGCGTCGTCGTCTTCGATGTCGTCGTGTACCAGCGAGGCCTTGTGGAAGATCTCGATAGCCAACGCCATCCGTTTGACGGCGTCGGGGATTTGGGCTACCTTCTCGGCGCCGTCGGCCGCGGTGCCCGCCCCGCCGCAAAGCGCGTCGTAAACGGCCAGCGTGATGAACGGCCGCGAGTGCTTGCCGCCTGCGCGGAGGAAGTCGCAAGCGATCGCTTCGGTGCAAGCGATCGGGTCCAACTCGTCGATTGCCACCTTCTCACCGTCGTTCTCGGCGGGCGCCGCCGCGCCATGGGACCGCGGTACGAGACGTGCCAACTCGGCCGGCTCGAACATCTGCGCCGCACACCGCATCAGGTGCAGGTAGGTTCGCGTCTGCACCTCGGCCGGGCGGTGGGGAGTCTCGATCATCCGGCGGACCCAGTCCAGCTCGGCCGACGTCTGCGAACAGCCGTTGCACAACAGCGGGACCGCCATGCTGGGGATCCCGGCCAGGAGAATCTTGTCGAACGTTTTCTCCAGCACGTCGAGACAGGCTACGCCCAGCAACGCGTCGGCGTCGCCGTTGAGGATGATCTTCATCACCGCAGGCGAGCCCTCTGCAATCAGCGTGCGATATCCCCTTCGCCGGGCCTCGGCACGCAGACCACTGAGATCACACGCCCCGCAGTCCTGGCACAACAGCCCCAACTCGTCGTACTCGGCCGGGCAGGTGTCCTCGTTGCGCAGACACCGCGGCAGCAACAACAGCCGGCGATGGTGTGGCACGGCGGCCACCTGGTCGTGCCAGAAGCCGTAGGCCAACGCCACCATGGTCCAGCCGAGATACTCCTCGGGAAGTTGCAGCCCGGCGAGCAGTTCCCGGGCGTGGGTCTCCATCTCGTGACGCGCGGGCGGTCGCGAGCGATCGAGTTGCGAACAGAGGTCGTCGGCCCGGTGGCGAATCTGGCGGCGCAGCTCGGCCGTCGGCGGTACCGTCTTGAGTTCGGACGCGCGGCGACCGTTGCCCGTTACGTGCAACGTGGGCGAATCGGCCGAACGGTTCGGTTGCTTTTGGGGCGGGGCACTGGCCAAGGTGACGTTTCTCTGGTGTACGGTCTCTTCTCGCCGTCGCGAGAAGGCCAAATGAGGCGGGCAAGTAATCGCGTGGAGTATCCACAGCCGCTAAGCGTCGTCGGCTTGCGGCGGCACTTCGGCACTGAGGCGGCGAACCGCTCGACCCAGCGCCGCAACCACAAACGTCTGCGGATACAGCCTTTCATAATACCACAGTTTCGCGAAGTAGAAACCGATAGCAGCCGTTTCTTGGTGCCGGGTTTCCGCCACCGCCGCCAGAAGCCAGCGGATTCCGCCCTCAATGGCCGTTTGCAGCGTGGGGTTCTCATAGTCCGCCAGAAGGGCTTCCACGGCGACGGCCGTCTCCTCGGTGCTAGCTGGACCATGAGCATCCGACTCGCCTGCCGGGGCCACTCCACCGCCCCAACCACCGTCAGGGCAACGACTTGCGGCCAGCCATGCCAAGCCGCCCTGGGCGGCCCGGTCGTTAATCCGGCCGAAATCGCGATAGGCCAGCAGCACCCGGGCCGTGCCGTAGACCGGGTTTTCCTCAGTCGGGTGGTGCTGATTGCCAAACCACAAGGGGGCCCAGCTTCCGTCGGGTCGCTGCGCGGTGGAAAGATAGTCGAATCCACGCCGGATGGCCCCGTCGAGCTGAGAAGCGAGCCGAGAATCGAGCCGAGAATCGTCAATCTGACCCCGCCACCCGTGCAACGCGCGAAGGGCATGGGCCGTCAGGTCGGCTGCGCTGCGATCGAACGGCAACGTACCCCAGCCGCGACAGAACGTAGGCCACCCGCCGTCGGAATTCTGCACGTTCAACAGCCACTTCACACCGGCCGCGGCCGCCGCGTCGATCCGCTGGTGGTTGGTCTCGGGGCTCGAATCGCGCAGCACGGTTAGGGCCAGCAGGGCGCCAGCCGTATCGTCGACGTCGGGCACGGCGCCGCTCAGGTCGCTCCAACCCCAGCCGCCCGACGCGGCGTGCGTGAACGGATGGCGCCGTTGATGCTGGCACTGAAGCAGCCAATCGAGGCAACCCAACGCGCCCACTTTGCCGTTGGCCGCGGCCAGGGCGTTGGTCGCCAGCGTGGTCGTCCAGGTGGCCAGATTCGCGTCGATCGGCCAGGAGC
>JABMRB010000670.1 GCA_013202865.1 Candidatus Nealsoniibacteriota bacterium
GAAGAAGAGCACGTAGAACTCCTGGTCGGGCGCCATTTTGGTGACCGAGTAGTAGAGTTCGTAGCAGGCCGACTCGAACCGCCCCTTGCTCATGCTCAACGAGTTGTCCACGACGAAGACGAACTTGTTGCCGCGGGTCTTCACGCCGTAGAACTCCGCGCCGCCGCTGCCGGTCCCGGCCGTGGCCCAGCCCTTGCCGCTCTCGCCGAATAGGGCCCCCACTTCCGTGATCGTGCTGGAGACGTGCTCGAAATCCATCTCGCTCATTTCTTCCGCCAACTCCGGCTGCCCGAAGTCGGCCATGCCCGGGTCTTCGATGTCGAACGCCAGGCCCTTGATCTCCTCGAATTCCAGCTCTTCTTCCGGCAACTCCTCCAGTTCGTCCATCTCCTCTTCGGTCATGGAGGCGACCAGCGGAATCAGGTCGTCCGCGCCCGGCGGTTCCAGGTAGATCAATCCGAGGACGATCATCGCCGCCAGATGGACGATCATGCTCCAGACCCAACTTTGCGACGCACCGAGCAGCCCCACCAGTCCGACGGCCGCCAGGCGCTTCTTCTTGTCTTCTTCTTCGTCATCGTTGCCGTCGTTACTGGGCGGTTGTGAGGCAACGACTGCTGCCGCCGTCGCGGTGTCTTTCACGCGTGGCTGTGCCAGCGGCGGTTGGGCTGCGGTGGACGTTGCCACGGCGGCCTCGGCAGATTGCTGTGCCGGTGGAAGCTTCTTCACCGGCAGATCGTCCTGGAGCGTCTCTGCTTCGGCGGGTCCTTGGTGCTGGAGCTTTGCCTCCAAGGCAAGGACCTTGGCCTTGAGTTCGGCCGCCTCGGCCTCGGCACGCGCCTGGGCCAACTCCGCCTCTAGTCGGCCGTTTGCCGACCCGTTCAAACTCTTCCCCTCGGGACTGGACATTCCGATTCGCTTTGATTCGATGACGAAGTGGAGAAGTCACCACCAAGCAGTACACCACCGACCAGTATATCGGGGATTCGGTCTAGAATCAACCAAAACCGCGTGTGAGAAAAGGCAAACAGGACTGCCGGCCGCGTATTTCTTACCCTTTCCGAATCGGCCACCCAGAGGCCATACGAGGAAGCGAGTCCCGCTTTCGGATAGGGCACGCGGCCAGACAGTCCTGTCTGCTGTCGGCAATTCGGTACCCCCCGTTGTCAGGGCCGTCACCCCAATGAGCGGCCTCGTCGGCGAAGTGGTACCCGCGGCCGGAACTTCCCTAGTTTCCGTCCGCACCCTGTTCATCGTAAAACGATCCTATCGTTCTTAACGCCGCTGCCGCTTGGATCGGAAAATCCTGCGAAGACACCGCAGGTTCTCGCGAGTGTAACGATTGCAGGGGATTTCTGCGGCCGACCCAAACGGTTGAGGGGTGGATATAAGTAGAGAAGCCGCGGCAAGAGACGCAATCGGCGGAAGACAGGCAGATAGTAGGGTGCGTGCAACGCACCTGTGCTGGATGTTGTTTTCTGTGGTGCGTTTCACGCACCCTACGGACCGGCCTCCTTCGGCCCGATGCAGTAGAGGTGTTTTTCGGCCCGGATGTAGATCCGCCCGTCGCTGATTGCCGGCGAGGCGTAGCAGTTCTCGCCCAGGCGGTTCTCGGCGACGATTTTGAACTCTTCGCCCGGGCGGACGATCGTGGTCACGCCTTCGTCGGAGAGGAAGTGGACCAGTCCGTCGGCCTCGACCGCCGACGCGCTGTAGTGTGGGCCAATCCGCTCCATCCAGTGCCGCTCGCCCGTGGCCGCCTCGAAGCAACTTGCGATCCCCTTGTCGGAGACCACGAGGAAGTATTTTCCGTCGCCGCCGGTGATTGGCGAGGGCACGTAGGAGCAGCCCTTGGTGGTGTGCCAGGCGACGTGCGTGTCGGTCACGTTGCCGCGGCCGTCGCCACGGATCGCCATGATGTGCAGCTCGGGGAACCCGGCCGTCATGAACAGCAGCTTGCCGTTGAAGACCAGCGAGGCGACGTATTGTTCCGTGGGCCCGTCGATGATCCAGTGTCGCGATCCGTCGTGCGGGTCGTAGCTGGCGATGCACTTGCTGCCGGAAAGGACCATTTGCGTGCGGCCGTCGATTTGGCGGATGATCGGGGCACAGTAGCTGCGGGTGTTGTTCACGCGATCGCGTTTCCAGGCGGTTCGGCCGGAGGCCCGGTCGAGCGCGACGAGGTAGCCGTCGCCGTCGTGGTCGCCGTTGACGATCACGAAGTCCTTGAATAGCACCGGTGCGCTGCAATAGCCGTGAACGCTGGAGAACCGCCCGGGCCGGACCAGCCACTTGCGGTTGCCGTCGAAGTCGTAGGCGGCCACGACCATGTTGCCGGGCGTGGGTTGCCGCCGGTCGCTCGGATCGGGCAGTTCGTCGCGGCCGAGGTCCGGCTCGAGGAACGTCACGTAGACCGCCTTGCCGTCGGTGGCCGGTGTGCTGGAGGCATGGCTGTTGAGCGCGTGCTTCTTGCCCAACGGTGCGTTGATCACAACCTCTTGCCAGAGCGATCGGCCGGTTGCCCTGTCGAGGCACAGCAAGATGCGGTCCTTTGTCTCTTCGTTGCAGGTGACCAGGAAGATCCGATTGCCGGAGACGATCGGCGAGGCGTGGCCGACGCCGGGAATCGGCACCTTCCAGGCGATGTTCTTTGCTTGCGGGCCGTTCCAGTCGATCGGCGCGTTCTTCTGCAGGCTCGTCCCGTCGCCGCGCGGCCCCCGCCAGCAGGGCCAGTCTTCGGCCGGTGCCGGCGTGACGAGGCAGACGATCAGCAGCAACGCAAGCAATATAGTGAGCGTACGGTTCATGGCGATTCACTGCGGGCGGCGGCTGGAAAGCGATGACCGGCCATTATAGCAACCGCAGCGAGCCGCGGGGCTTGCCCCCGCGCTTCTTCACGTCCCCCCGGCTCCGCCTGGCCTTACCCTCATTACCCTCGTTCCCAGGCTCCGCCTGGGCACGCAATGTCTTCGAGGCTCCGCC
>JABMRB010000671.1 GCA_013202865.1 Candidatus Nealsoniibacteriota bacterium
GAATTCTGGCGGCCGAGATTGCGTCCGAGTGGTGTATCGAAGAGGTAGACGCAACCGACCTGTCGGCCGCGCGTGTTCGGGAGATCGAACGGCAGTCGGCAACGTATGGCATCGGCGAGAAGTCCGGCCGGTCCTATATCGTCAACGAGGCCCACGGGCTGAACCGGGCGGCCGTCCGGCAACTACTGACCACGTTGGAACGGATACCGCCCCACGTGGCCTGGCTCTTCACAACCACGGTCGAAGGGCAGGAAACGCTCTTCGAGGGTATCGAAGATTCCCACCCGCTGTTGTCTCGATGTGTCGAGCTACCACTTGCCCGTCGCGGGCTGGCCGAAGCCTTTGCCGAACGCGCCAGAGAAATAGCGACGCAAGAGGGGCTAAACGGCAGGCCCATAGACGCCTATTTGCGTTTGGCGAAGAAGCATCGCAACAACTTTCGAGCGATTCTCCAAGCGATCGAATCGGGCGAAATGCTCGAAACGGTGGAGGGCTAGACCATGACCACGATTCCCGACTGCACGACCATCGACCACGAGCAAGGCGACCCTTGCCCAGTCCACGGGACCCCGTTCCGCAAGATGTATACCTATGGCTCGACCATGACCGGCGAGACTGAGGTTTGCACGTTTCGCGGCTGCGGCTGTGCTGTGTCGTTCAAGCACGACCCGGTGGGCACGTATCCCGCTTCGATCATGTACCACGACCATTTCGGCTCGGCAGAGGGCCGTGGCCGGCTGCACGCCCAGCTATGCGCCGCCAAGTACAGATAACCCCCTTTGGAGCCCTTACGATGACCATTCAAGAGCTACGAAACGCTGCCGGCGACCCCACAACCACAACCGTCTACGTTGGTCTGTACGGCGAGCGTCGCGGTCGGCTGATCGGCATCGGCCGGGAGTATATCCGCGTGATGTACGGCGACGGTCGCATTGTGACGATCCCACCCGATGACGTTCATACCGTCGACCGGTAACCCCGGGCGACGGCCCCGCCAAGTGGGCAGCTATGGCGTTTCCGTCCCTACCCCTACTTGGAGCCTGAACCGATGCAATTCATCGAACCCGACCACCCCGAGTGGTCTAAGCTGTGGCAATCCCTGGAAGCCATCACGGGCGACTGTGCGGAGACCTGCCCCGAAACCGGCGAGTGCTGGCAATACATGGGCAGCACGGTCGTCAACGTGCCCGTGCTGCGCGACGAGACGACCCCCGTAGTTGCCCACCAGTTCCGTCATCGTCACCGGCCGGCTGGCTGCGTACCGATTCGGGGCTTGTGTGGTGACTCCGGCGGCTATCGGGTGTACCTCGACATTGCCGCAAGCCTTGACGTCGCCCCGGACAACGGGGTCGCGGCGGGGTTGCTGGTCAACGTCCGGGCCAGACTGTACGAGGTGACTTCGCGGGAGCCCGTGCCATGCCACCCCTAACCATCGAGCCACGCCCAGACGGCTATTGGATCGTCGGTCTTGAGGAAGATGGCCAGCCCCTCGACTGTGGCCCGTACGACCGCCGTACGGACGCTGATAGTGACCGGGTGGGAATGACTCGCTTTCTCCGCCACCACGACAAGCCGGGCTGGATGACCACCGACACGCCCGCGGTCAGTGTCCGTCGCCCCCGAAAACGGAAGACCCCGGCCCCCCGGGAGGAGCGCCGACCGCGGCAACTACTCGCCTTTTGACGCGACGACAAACCGCCCGAATCGGGCCCCGAAATATGTGTCCCATAATGCTTATTTGCGGACACAAAATGTCTTATCCGCCAAGTGTCCAACTCCCCGATTGGAGACTGAAAATATGAGTACCGACCTGACCGACCTGATTGTGGCCGGGCCGACTGGCCAGCTTGACCCGATACCGGAAACGATAACCCGGGAACTGGTCGCCACGTTCCTGGCTGGCTGCAAGGCAAGCACTCTCGCGACCTACCGGCAATCGCTGGGTGACTTCGCCCGGTTCGTCAATGCCGCCAGAGCCGAAGATGCGGCCCGTATCCTGTTGGGGCGTGCCCACGGCGACGCGAACCACCTGGCGTTGCTCTACCGCGCCGACCTCGTGCAGCGTGACTTGGCAGCCAGCACAGTCAACGGCCGGCTCGCTGCCGTGAGGTCGCTGGTGAAGCTGGGCCGGACGTTGGGACTTGTGTCGTGGACCCTCGACGTTGCGAACGTGAAGGCACGGGCGTACCGCGATACTCGGGGCCCTGGTCGCGACGGCGTTCGGGCTGTGATGGAATCGGCCGGCAGCCGTGGGGATGCAAAGGGGGTTAGGGATTTGGCCATCCTGAAGTTGCTGCATGACTTGGGACTACGACGCGCCGAAGTGGTCGGACTCGACGTCGAACACGTGGACCTCGATGCCCGGCTGATATTGGTTCAAGGGAAGGGTCAGAACGATCGGGAGAGTTGCACCCTACCAGAGCCAACCGCGGCCGCATTGAAAGCCTGGCTCGATGCCCGCGGTGTTGATCCCGGTCCGCTATTCGTCAACTTCGACAGGGCCGGCAAGGGCAGTCGGTTGTCGGGAAGGAGTGTCCATCGCATCGTCAAGCGGCTCGGCCAGCAAGCCGGCGTGCATGCCCGACCTCACGGGATTCGCCACGCAGCAATTACAGAAGCCCTCGATCGCACCGGTGGCGACGTTCGCGCCGTGCAGAAGTTCAGCCGGCACGCCGACGTCCGCACGTTACAACACTACGACGACGCGCGGCAGGATCTGGCTGGCAAGGTGGCTCGGCTGGTGGCCGATGCCGCCAGTGAAACAGAGAAGCCCCCGGCGTCCATGTTTTGCCCAAACGTCGATTGAGGCCGGA
>JABMRB010000672.1 GCA_013202865.1 Candidatus Nealsoniibacteriota bacterium
GTCATTGGGTGCCGTTCCCACAGTACCCATTGGTTATCAGTGCCTTACTGGATAGCGTGTACCCGTGGCGACAGGGCTATTTCATACATAACTGCAATAGCTTGGGGAAAAGGAAAATACCTATAATTGCTGGACGTTTTCAGAAGTCGTGCTATTATTGTCGTGGTTTCCATCATTGTACCACTGCTGTCAACCACACGCAACACGTCTTCGGAGTCCAACATGAAAGTTCGCCCGATTCTTCCGGCAGAGGAGAAGGAGTGGAACGAGACGATGGCCGCCCGCCATCCTCTGGGCAATCCACAAGTTGCAGGGCATCGGATAAAGTACGTTGCCGAACGTCGTGGAAGGTGGATCGCGCTGGCCTGCTTCAGCGCCTGCGCATATCATCTGGCGGACCGGGACCGCTGGATCGGCTGGACGTCCGAGCAGGCGACGCAACGGCGTATTTTCGTGGTTCAAAACAGCCGTTTTCTGGTTCTTCCCTGCGAGAACGACCATAAGCGCACCTTCGCGTCGCGCATTCTGGCAGGGGTCTCCAGGCGGCTGTCGGCTGACTGGGTCGAGCGGTTTGGGTACCCCGTTCTGCTGCTTGAGACCTTCGTGGATCCAGCCCATCATCGGGGCGTTTGCTACCTGGCTTCCGGCTGGACGGAAGTTGGTGCGACCCGAGGGTTTCGCAGAGACGGTCGTGAGTTCTACTGCCCCGACAGCACGCCGAAGGCCATCTGGGTGCGCCCATTGCGTCCCGACGCAAAAGAGATTCTCAGTGCTGCCGACCTTCCCGCCGACCTTGCCGTGTTTGAGAAACCGCTCCCACCGAAACGGGTTGCCGCACGTCTCGGATTCAATGGGTTGCGCTCACTGTTCAAGGCCCTTTCTGATTTGCCGGACGCGCGTAGCTACCGAGGACGGTGTCATCCCTTGGGTTGCTCCCTGGCGATCCTCGCCTGCTCGGTGCTGGCCGGCTGCAAAGGTGTCGAGGAATGTGCTGAGTTCGGCACGACGCTGAGTCAGTCTCAACTGGATGCCCTGCGCGCATGGCGCAACGATAGGACGGGCCGCTTTCAGGCACCGTCCGCCTCGACGCTCTGGCGCGCAGCCAATGCTGTGGACGATGACCTGTTCGAGCAGACCGTCACACAGTGGTTCCGAGACGAGGACCGTCTTCCCGAAGCCCTCGCCCTTGACGGAAAGGTGTTGCGCGGGACCCTCCTCAACGAGGACGGCGGTTCCTGCGTCGTTAGCGCGGTCTCCCACGCGGACTCCCCCTTTTTTTCGATCAGGTCTTCACTGGGGCAAAGGGAAGGGAGATCGGAGCCGCCCAGGAGCTGATCCGTGCAATGCCGGAACTGCCGGGCTGCGTCATGACCTTCGACGCGCTGCACACGGTCAAGGAGAGCATTGAGATCGTGGTCGTCGACAAGCTGGCTGACGTGCTGATCTGCGTCAAAGACAACGCGTCGGCCCTGCGCTGCCGCGTGGAAAAGCACCTGAACAGACGCAAGAAAACGCTCCAAGTAGCCGAAACGGTCGATCATGCCCACGGACGGATCGAGCGTAGAAGTGTGCAGATGGCTCCCATCTCCCCCGCAAAGACGGGCTGGCCCCACACGCACACAGCCTGCCGGGTGACCAGGGAGCGGCAACTGATCCGGCGAGGCCAAACGGTGGAAACGTCTCACGAGCTGGTGCTGTACATCGCCAGTTTTTCCGCAGATAGCCGCTCGCCGGAGGAGGTGCTGAAGCTGGTGCGCGGGCACTGGGGAATCGAAAACTGCCTTCATCACCGCAAGGACCGCAGCATGGACGAGGACCGTAATCGCGCCTCAGCGACCAAGATCGGTCGGGTCATGTGCTGCCTGCGCTCCATTACTGCGCTGGTTCTCGGGCGCGCGAAGGAATCGCTGAGCGTTGTGCAGAGGCGATTCTCACGCAAGACGCATCTGCTTATCGGGCTTCTTGCTTGCGGGAGTCTGGATGAATGGGAACGCAAGTACAAGCCCTACAAGCTCGCCTGAGCGCCACCGGCAACCGCCAACATTAACAGCGTCGGGGCCCTCCCGGCGCCGCTCTGCCGTGCCAGGTAGATCCCATTCTGCCCCCCTCAGACGGTCAAATTGTCTCAACCACCTTTTCCGCCCCGGAAAACGTGCCCCAAAAATGCCAGTCAGCCAACAGAAGGACCTCACAACCAGCGCTCCGACGCACCAAAAACTAGCATGAAATAGCCCTGTGCCATTTTACTAGTCCTTGTACATTAGTTGGACGTGCGGCTCACGCGCTCGAAACCGCTCAGCGGCTTCATCGTCAATCACATTGTTGAACAGACCAAGGAACAGTGACTTGGGGGGACTGAAGTTATCAAGGAATGCGCCAGTAAGCTGGTTGTTGCTCAAACTCAGGAACTCAAGATTGGTTGAGGACCAGTCCAGACCGGATGCCGGCAACGCGGTTATGTGTGAATGCGTGATGGTCAGTTTGCGGAGGTGTGGCAGCTTTCTGAGGGCTGAGAAGCCCTGTCCCTTGATTAGAGCTTTTTCCATGCTCAAGAAGGTCAGGCTTTTGGCTTTGGAGATGTTCA
>JABMRB010000673.1 GCA_013202865.1 Candidatus Nealsoniibacteriota bacterium
CTATCCACCACCCACTATCCACCACCCACCACCCACTATCCACCACCCACTATCCACTATCCCCCCACTTCCCCCAAGGTCCGCTACGCTCTATCCTGCACGGCAACTTTCCCTTGTATGCTCGCGTTGGCTCTCGTGCCGGACGATCGATGATGTGTGCCTTGCCGCTGCTCGATGGCCGTGTCGATCTCTGGTACGCCTTGCCGGAGACGATTACAGACATTGCAATCCTGGACCGCTACCGGGCGCTGCTGACGCCGGAAGAAACGGCAGAATCCCAACGGTTTGCTTTCGAGAGGGACCGCCACCGGTTCCTCGTCCGTCGGGCTCTGGTTCGCGCGGTGCTCTCCGCCTACACGGGCAACGACCCCGGAGCATGGGTTTTTCGACGCAACGAGTACGGCAAGCCGGAAGTGGCCGAACCGGTCGGCATGACGCTACGATTCAACCTGTCGCATACTGCCGGGCTGGTCGTGTGTGCCGTGACGTCCGGACGCGACGTGGGGGTCGACGTCGAGGCACTCGAACGGCAGCCGGCGGATCTCGAACGGCAGCCGGCGGATCTCGAACGGCAGCCGGCGGATCTCGACGTTGCCCGGCGGTACTTCGCCCCTGCGGAAATTGCTACCCTGGAGAGACTGCCCGAGCAGCGGCGGCAGGAGGTTTTCTTTCAGTTTTGGACGCTCAAGGAGGCATATATCAAGGCCCGGGGCATGGGGCTGTCGATCCCACTGGACGATTTCGCGTTGACGCTCTCGGAGGACCGGCCGCCGGCGATTTCGTTTGCCGCCGGCTGCGACGGCGATCCGGACGAGTGGCAGTTCGCACAAATCCGGCTGCAAGGGCGCTACCAGGTGGCCATAGCGATTCGGTTGCCCGGGCCGAGCCGGTTGACGGTTCGATTGCGGCAGACGACGCCGCTGGTGTCCGAGGGGGAGTGGTTGCCGCTGCCGTAGCCGTCTCGCTCCGCGAGACGAAGCTAGATCTCACGGAGCGAGATGGCTACGGGCTCGCCGTTGGAGCTTTCTTCTCCCGCAACTTGCGGCGGAGTTTGCGGACAGCGTCTTGGACGACCAGCGGTAGCTTGGATCGCAGGAGGTTCTTACCGTGGAACCAACCCTCCGGCTCGGCGAATACGTGGTGGTGCTCGATCAGCAACGCGTCGGCCGGTTCTTCCAGGCGCGTCACCTTGGCGTAGAAACCGGCCGAGACGTAGTCGTGCGACGGGCCGAGCGTGTGTTTGCCGTATTCGTCCCAGGCGATCGACTGCCAGCGGTTCGGATAATCGGCGTCTTGGGTAAACCGGGGGTCGACGATCGACGCCAGCAGGACCGAATCCTCCTGGCGGGTGACCACGATCTGCCGGGTGGCACTGATCAACACCCGGTCGAACAACGCGAACGTGCTGTAGCAATAGTGCTGGCGGCGGTCGTCCGTGTCGGCCACGGCGAGGTTTCGCTGCTGCATCTGCTTGTCGTCAAGGAGCCCCTTGGTCAGCGGCAGTTTGCTCTTCTGGTCCGATTCGGCCTCCTTGACCATGCGGTCGAGAAAATCCTCGGAGACAAACTGATCGAGGTTGCCGTAGGCCACGAACCAGACATCGACGGTGCGCACCGGTGCCGACCCATCTTCGCTGTCGGCACGGCCGATCTTGAGCACGAAGGGGGCCACGATCGAATTGCGCATCAGCGTATCAATCCGCCGCGTCGGCCCGGCAATGCGGCGGATCAGTTCGTGCTGCGCGTCCGCGTCCAGCCCGTCTGGCATCGTCGGTGGAGCGATCTTCACGAAACGATCGCCCCCGGCCGGCGCGCCCGTATCCACCAGTTGCCGGAACACCGGGTTTTCAGGCGGAGCGCCTAGTCCGAGCGTCGCCAGAGAGATCAGCAAGGCCGTCATGGCAGTACCTTTGATATGAAGAAACGGCAAACGGGGGTAGCTACGGTCGCCAGACCGTGGATGTGCCGCTCAAACCACGGTCTGGTGACCGTAGCTACCAGCCCCCGCTCGGAGACGATCACCAACAGTAGTCTACCACATCGGCCCACCTTTCCATCCAGCATATTCCGCATATCCGGCACAGTCGACACATCTGGCACGTATGTTGCGGCCAGCGGCACCGGAACGAATTGACCTGCCGCCGCGGGCCGGTCGATACGAATAGAGGGAAGGTATCGATCTTACCGGATGGGAACGGGCAGGGACGACCTGCGCCGGCGGACGAAACATGAAGAACTGCTCTATATGGATCTGTCTGCTGGCCGTGACGGTCGCCGGATGCAAGCCGCTGAAGGCAATCACGCAAAGCCGTGTGACCATGCATTCTTCGGTGGTCGAGGACCGCGGTCCGCTGGTCGAGATGCCCGTGGTCTCTGCCGGGGACGAGGCCGGCTGGAAGGTCGCCCTGATCGACGTCGACGGGCTGATGCTCAACATGGATTTGACCGGTTTCGGCTCGGTGGGCGAGAATCCGGTGTCCATGTTTCGCGAGAAGCTGGATCGGGTGGCGTGCGACCCGTGCTATTGTGCGGTCGTGGTGCGGATCAACAGCCCCGGCGGCGGCGTGACGGCCGCCGACATCATGTGGCGCGACCTGGTCACGTTCCAGACCAAAACGCGGCTGCCGGTGGTCGCCTGTCTGATGGACGTGGGCACCGGCGGGGCGTACTACCTGGCCACGGCGGCCGATCACATCGTGGCCCACCCGACCACGGTCACCGGCGGCATGGGCGTAATCCTGAACCTCTACAACCTGGAAGACGCCCTGATGCAGTTCAACATCATGGCCGTGCCGATCAAGGCCGGGCGGTACACCGACCTGGGTACGCCGCTCAAGGCACCGGACGAAGAGGGGCGAGAAATCCTCCAACAGGTGGCCGACGAATTCCATGGGCGTTTTCGCGACGTGGTCCGGCAAGGCCGGCCCAGTCACGATCCGTCTCGCGCGGAAGACTTCGACGGGCGGATCTTCACGGCTCGGCAAGCGATCGAGCGGGGTCTGGTCGATTCGCTCGGCTACCTGGACGACGCGGTGGGCATGGCCGCGCAACTGGGCGGCTGTCCGGGGGCCAAGGCAGTGATCCTGCATCGCTGCAACGATCGGGCCCGATCGCCCTACGCCATAACGCCCAACGTTCCGCTGCAAGGGAATCTGCTGCCGGTAAGCGTTCCGGGGTTCGACCGCAGCCAGATGCCAACGTTCCTCTACCTCTGGCAGCCGGAGCCGACCATTCATCGCCGCGCCGCACGGTAGTAGCCTGTCGAGCTTAGACGCCATCAAAGAACAACTTCGCATATCTCGCCGAACTCGGGGTGCCGCTGGTTGGGTGTTGTGATAGAATCAGATCATCTTATTGCTGCGCAAAACCGACGATTTTGCGAGGCAGTCGAATAGTATGGCAGAGTCGTCTGCGCAAAATCATCGGTGCCACCCGTGAAGATAATTATGCATAGTGTCCCCCGAACCCCCCCTATTCACTGTTCACGACGTGACCCCAAGAACCACTGACCCGAAGAACCGCAAAAGGCGAATCACATGAGCAGTAAACAAACGCTAACCCCTCGAGAAGAGACTGAAGCACGCGCGCTCTACGAAGAATTCTGGACCATGCATCCGGATATCAAGAACCCAACCGACATCAATAGAGTTGAAAAGGCGAATTTTTTGATATTGAAGGGATTTCAAAAAATTCGTCTGATGCAGAAGGCAAGGAAACAAGCATACGATTTTACGAAACCGGAAGAGGACGATGTCGACGAATAGGTTCCGCCAGACAGTCAGGACACGCACAAACCCTGTTGCGAACCATCGGGACGCATTTCGTCATTAGGGCGTTCGGGGTCAGCGTTCGGGGTCAGGGCGGTAATAGGTATTAAGGATTGCGGTTAGGCAACTTGGCGATTAGGATTGCGGCATGGTGGACGCTTGGAGAAACTGCTTGTTGCCTAATACCGCCCTGACCCCATTCCAACGCCATTCCAACGGAACAAGTTCCGTTCTACGGCCTCTTGTGACGCCGTCATCCAGACGATTCCCCGAACATGTCGAACCAAGTGGCCAGCGCTGCCGCGGGGAATCGGCTGGGCCACCTGCGGGTCGCCGGGTTCGACTGAATTCTTGCGCATCCAGCTACTCGTCGGTCCGGCCGCGACGCCCCCCCCACGAGAGTGGCTTTACCGAGAATTTTTTCTGAGTTCGGCCGGTCCGAGCTATTCGCGCAGGGCCGGATTCGCTATGCTACGCGGCAGGAGTCGGGCGTGGTGAGCCTGCCGCGGAGGCGGTCGGCCGAACCGGGCAGCGCCGACGACCTGGGGGAACGCATCCGGTCGCTAACCAACGGAGGACGTGATGGACGGTGCATCAAGGTTGCTTTTTGCCGCCGATGAAGGGATGGGATTCGGGATCTGGATCGGCATTATCGCCGTTGCCGCGCTGTTCGCTATCGTGGTGGCGGTCATCTTTTTCATGTACGGCGGAATCTGGTTCCGCGCCTACATGTCCCGGGCGAATATCAGCATCTGGAGTCTGGTCGCGATGAGCCTCCGCCGGGTCAACGCCAACGTGATCGTGCAGGCGAAGATCATGGCCGTGCAGTCGGGCATCGGGCCGGAACGTCAAACGGGTGTGACGACGCAACGCTTGGAGGCCCACTACTTGGCCGGCGGAAACGTACCTAGCGTGATCCGGGCTATTATCGCCTCCCATCGGGCCGACATCGACCTGGACTTCGACCGGGCCGCCGCGATCGACTTGGCCGGACGCGACGTGCTCGACGCGGTGCAGACCAGCGTCTACCCCAAGGTGATCGACTGTCCCGATCCCAAACGGTCGCACAAGTCGACGCTCTCGGCAATCGCCAAGAACGGCGTAGAGCTTAGGGTCCGGGCCCGGGTGACCGTGCGAACCAACCTCGAGCAACTCATCGGCGGAGCGCCCGAGGAGCCGGTTATCGCTCGGGTCGGCGAGGGCATCATCACGGCGATCGGTTCGGCCAAGTCCCATTTGGACGTGATGGAGCACCCCGACCGGATCTCC
>JABMRB010000674.1 GCA_013202865.1 Candidatus Nealsoniibacteriota bacterium
CATTCCGCAACTACCGCACCCGCATCCTCTTCTACTGTGGCAAACTCGATCTCCCACCCACCGTACCTGAAATTACCCATTAAGTTTCCTGAAGAACCACGTTTTCCGGCCCTTGGGCGCGGAGTTGCTCTGCGATCTGCTGCTGCGTCTCCTCGAAGAACCCGGCAACTTTGCCGGCATCCACCAGCGACAGATGCCCAGCGTCGCAGGCGTGCTGCACCTCGATGGGCGTCTTCAGTACGCGAAGGTACCGCTCGGCCTCACGGCCGGACAAATTGCGGCCGTTCTCGCCTACCACCAAGTATCCGATTTTATCGCGGGTCTTTTTCAGGTTGTCGCATTCTTCAGGCAACACGACCTTCCCCAGCTTGGCCAATTCGACCCTTCGCTTGGCACACCGCACCTTCTGGAACGTCGTTAGCTGGCGGCGGGTGTAGTTGTCGCCGATAAAGAAGGCTTCGGCTGCCGCCTCATCGTTGGCCAGCTCGTGATGGACTACGACATCGATCGTCTTCCACTCGAGACGCTTCGCAGCTTTGACACGACGATGGCCGCACAAGATGGTGCCGTTGGGCACGATGTCGATCGGGTCGCGTTGGCCGTTCGCATCCAGGTCGGCGGCCAGTTCGAGGTCGGCTTCTTCCGACTCGTCCGGGAAGTAATCCGCCTGCAGCGGATGAGGCTTGAGATCGGAGACCTTCCGCTTTTGGACGCGACGAGCCGGGCCATCGACCGCCGGTCTTTCGCCAGCGTTGGGCAGATCCTCATGGCCGTCCTTGCCGACAACTGCCGGTGCGAGCGTCTTCAAAGCGGCTTTGCCATTGCCGTTGCGTGCGGGGATCGTATCGGCTGGCGACGACATCGACGGATCAGCCAAGCGATTGATCAGGGCGCCGGGTGGAGCCTTGGGAGGCTTGCGGCCCAACGCGCCATTGGAAGAGCTGGACCGACCGTTGCGGGCCTTGTCCTGCCGAACTGGATTTGGTAGTCTTGCGGTAGACATCGCTGTCTCCTTCTGCTGGCTCTTTGACCGATGCGCCGGCTGCTAAGGGAAAAACACTGTAAGCGGCCGCCCCTTCAAGGGCGGCCGTTTGCGTTATGTGGTCGTGGCGCTCACGTTCGACGACGACCGATCATCTTCTACTTCACCCCCGTTTCGAGCTCGCTAATGTGCTCCAGCAGGTCTTCCAGCCGCCAGCGCGTCGCCCGCTGGCCGAAGCGCACCGGCGCAGGCAGCTGGCCATCCTTGGTCAGCCGCCAGACGCTCCGCTCCGAAATGGCGTAGAGCTGTGCGACGCCATGCACGTCGACAAGACGCGGCGTGACGGACGGCGCAGGTTGGATAGTGGTCAGCATTTGGCTACTCCTGGGTTGAACGGTTAGCTCTTCATCCACTCTGCGGCGAACCGACCCAGCGCGCAGCGAGACACCTCGATCTCGCAGCTGAGTAGGACAACAAGAAGCAATACTGCTTTTCCTGGCAGTCTTCATGGGCAAACCTCAAGGCAGAGCACTTAAAACGTCAGTGCGGTTCCGCCTTGGGGCCTTCGCTCACCGCCAAGCGACTCCGCGCCTCTGGTCGCCACGAAAGCGATGGCCGCGGAGCCTGTCGGTTGTCGTCGGATCGCCACCGCCCCCAACGCGGGTATGGCATTTGGGGCGTAAGGCGTTGTGGCCGATATCATCGGCCGATCAGGCTCTATGTGGGCCTGGTCGCGAGTTGGCAGTTTGATGCACGCCATTCACGACACTTTCATTCTACAGAAGTGCGTTTGCCAAGAAAAGGGCCAAATCCATCGATTTGCCAAAAAACATGACATCATCGATAGCATCCTGGTCGATCACGTAGCGGGGCTGCCAGTCCTTGAAACTGGACGAGAGTATGCACCCCGCTAGAAGAACTCGGTCACGCCAGGGTCTTTCTTCCGTCGCCCACGCGGAGAGGGTAGCGGTTTCTCGGGCTGCCGCTTCTTCTCGAACTCGCGGATGGCCTCTCGGCCGACCCGGTCGCGGGCATGACTACCCCAGGCATATCAAGCCTTTGCGGTTTTGAGGTCGTCCAGGCATCGAGCTACGTCCCGTTGTTGTTCAGGCTTGAACGAGAGAACCACCGGGCTCTTGCAGTTCACCACCCTCTGCCGCGGGGTAATTGCTGTGCCAGGGGCGGAGCGATAGAATTGATGCCTTTGCAGCGCCTTCCTTTCTGTTTGCCGTGATGTCAACTCCGAACGACGACAGCTACCTCAACGGCGCCCCGTTTGCCGCTGGCCGGGGTCGCCGAAATTGCGACGGCCGGGTGAGTCGGCCCGCCGAAGCCCCCGACCTTCACGTGCGGCGGACATGCACTGAGACTTTCTGGGGCACTACCGACTTTCCGCGCTGCTCACCAGGGTGCCACGGCGGATCAGCTACAATGACTGCAGCATCGCGGTCGCCAGAATGGTCGACCACGGTGTTCCCTGTCACCGGGTAACGCGGAACTCTAGGCCAGGCAAGTAGATTGGGTGCGTGTTCCCTTTGCCCGGAAACCAACGGTGTCTCGCTCGTGCGGACATGGTCTCGTCATTCGAGCGGCCGGCAATAAATCTGCCGTCAACACGGTGTCAGTTCCGCCCGGAGGGGGAACAGCCATGCATAAGTCGATGCTGTATCGTCTCTTAACGTGTTCCCCCTGTTCCCAGGCATATCGACCCGCGGGTTGGAATCGGGGTGGCCCACGCCGTGGCAAGTGGTCGACCTCGGTGACGACGCCGACACCACCGAGGGCGTTTGCGGGCAGTTGGCCGGGGCGTGGTGGGCCGAGAGTCCGAATTCTGCAGGGCCGAGCTTGTCATCGTATTCGCAGCCCCAGGTGTCCCCATCGACGAGATCGAGGAGTACGCCACCGAGGGTAATAGGCTTGGCCGGCCGCAGTGAATGCAGACCTGCATCAGCAATGTCCGATAAGGTGTCCGATAGATGTCCGATAAGGCTCGGAGGCCGACTCTCGGCAAGTGGTGGCAAGATCGGCGTAAGTCCTTGTCCAAACAGAAGTTGCGTTCGGCAATCACGCTGCCGGGCAGCCCGCATTTCCGGAGCCCCTTCGTCTCCACTTTCTAAGTCAAGGCCCCGCAATGAGTTATGACGACTCGCTGCGGGGCTTTTTCGTGAAACGAGGCCCCCGTGTGGGCAAGCCCAGGAAGAATAGCGATGAATGAAATGATGACCCGACACAATACGCGTCTCTACTTCTTAGCCGTCGCCGTGGTTTGTCTCGCCGTGGCAAACGCAGACGGTTCCGAACCGGTTCTTCCTGGCGCCGTCGGATTTAGCACAACGGCCCACGCAGGACGCGGCGGCCGGATCATCCGCGTGACGAATTTCAGCGACAAGGGCCCCGGCTCGCTACGCGCGGCAGTCGAAGCGAAGGGCACGCGGATTGTCGTCTTTGAGGTCGGCGGGGTGATCGACCTGAATCGAAACACGATCAACATCACAGAACCGTTCTTGACCGTGGCCGGGCAGACGGCCCCGTCGCCGGGTATCACGTTGATCCGAGGCGGCATCTCCATCCGGGCCGCCAATGTCCTCATTCGCCACCTCCGCGTTCGGCCGGGTGACGCGGGCGGAATCACTCTCCTGGCCGACAAGCCGGTTTGGCCGGAAGGCTTGCAGCCGCTTCCCGCCAAAGAGGTCGTCGATCACGTGGTCAAGCACGCAGGGGCTCGGCCGGCCGATCGTGACGCGATCGACCGCCGCATCATTCAGAATTTCCTGGATCGCAAAGGCCGCATCATCGACAGCCAAGAGGAGGTGGAAGGGTACCCGCGTTACAAGATGACGCGCCGTCCACTCGACGTTCCAAACGACGACGTACAGGGCTGGCTCGCGCGAATGGCGGCAGCGGTGGAGTAGACCGAGGGGTCACAGAGCGCGGCTGCATCTCCGCCGCGCCAACAACACCAGCCCGGCCATGCCGCTGAGCAACATCACCAGCGTACCCGGTTCGGGAACGGCCGCGGCGCCGTCTGCCGTATAGTCGGCGTTAGCGAAATTCGCTCGCAACTGGGCCCAATCGCTAAGCCAGACCTTATCGTCGGCCCAGGGGTCGAAGTTGCCGTCGGTCCACGTCTTGCCGATGCCCGTGTTGCCAAAGTTTGCCCGTAGCGCGGCCCAGTCGCTCAGCCAGACCGTCCCATCGCCGTCGGAGTCACCGCCCAGCGCGATAAACAGCTTGAGTTCAACGCTTTCGGTGTCCGCCGGCGCAGCGCCCGTGGTCTTGTAGTCGACCTCCCGCAGAAAAGCCCCCTGCCCGACGTGCGAACTAGCATCATCCCCAGGCACGGGCACAACAGCCTCGAACTCGTGGCCGACCATCACCTGGGCATCCTGGTCGTACCAGCCGATGGTCCCGCCAACTTCCTTATCAACAATCGTTCGCGTAACGTCGGCCCAGGAGTCAGCGTCAACACGATCGACGCCGCTCACAGCGAGCGTACCACCAAGCCGCAACGCCCCGGCCGCAGAGGCCCGAATCTTGTCGGCGGCGGTCGCGGTCAGGCTCACTTGAACGTCAACAGTCGCGTCGGCCTTCAATTCCATGGTGCCGGTGCCCATCGTCAAGGTACCGATGCCATCGCCACCGGGGACAACGGTGCCGGAGACCGTAACGGCATTGCTCGGGTCGACGTTGACCGTACCCCTTACCGGCCAACGTCCCGGCAACGGCAGCAGAGTTGGCGTCGAGGATACTGTCAACCACCAGCAGCGATTCCGAGTTAACCGAAACACTTGCCGCCGAGACAGCGCCGCCGTTGGTGATATTGAGCGCGGCCGTGCCCTGGTAGCCGACGTAGAGGTTGTCGCTGTTGTTCCACGTCGAGTCGGCGCCGTCGACCGTCACGACGCCCGTCGAGCCGGAATAGCGGCCGATGTAGCCGGACACAGTGCTGACTTCGGCGCCGCCGGTGATGTTGAGTGTCCCGCTGCCGGAGTTGCCGACGTAGAGGATGCGGCTGTTGAGCCATGTCGAGCCACCGCCATCGACCGTTACATCGCCCGTCGAGCCAGAACTGGCGCCAATGTAGCCGACCGCATTGCTGACGGCGGCGCCATCGGTGATGTTGAGTGTCCCGCTGCCGGAGGATCCGACGTGAAGGTCGTGGCTGTTGGTCCACGTCGAGCCGGCACCATCGAGCTTCACCACGCCCATCGAACTGGCATTGGCGCCGATGTAGCCCGACTGATCATTGCTGACGGCGGCGCCGCCGGTTAGGTTGAGCGCCCCGCTGCCTTCACGGCCGATGTAGAGGTTGCCGCCGTTGATCCATGTCGAGCCGGCGCCGTCGACCGTCACCACGCCCATCGAGTCGGAAAAGAGGCCGATCTGGCCCGACCGATCGTTGCTGACGGCAGCGCCGCTGCTGATATTGAGCGCCCCGCTGCCGAAGCGGCCGACAAAGAGCCCGTACCTGTTGGTCCACGTCGAGTCGGCACCGTGGACCGTTACAACGCCTGTCGAGCCGCTGTGGTAGCCGATGTAGCCGTCTAAGGAGGTGACCGTGACGCCATCTCGAATCGCCAGTGAACCGCGGCCTTTCCAGCCCGCGCCCAGGACGCCGTTCCTGCTGGGGCTGCTGGCCATATCGAGATTCACCGTAACATTCCGTTCGGGCTGGCTGTCGAAAACGAACGTCTGAGTGAGACTCGCGGCCGAATCCAATAACAAGTCGATGTCGCTGACCAGGCTGCGAGTGTTGACGGTGCCGGTGCCGACGAGTTGTGTCGGCGATGCCAACAGCGATCCGGTTGTCAGTGTTCCGCCCCCCGCGTCAAAATGAATCAAGCCCGTGGAGGCTGCTTGGTAAGCCACATATGCAGAGCCGGTCACCGATATTTCGGCGCCGCCGGAGATATTGAGCGTCCCGTTGCCGCCACAGCCGATATAGAGGTTGGCGCTGTTGGTCCATGCCGAGTCGGCGCCGTCGACTGTCACCACGCCTGTTGCGGTGTCTTCAAAACCAATGTAGCTAGTGCGCGAGTCAAGACTACTGCCACCGTTGACCTCCAATTCGCCGTTGGCCGTCTTGCCAACAAGAACATCTGTATCAATGCTCCAACTGCCCGCGTCGGCCGGGTCGACGTCGCCACTAATGACAATCGCGGCATCAACCGTTGGGAGTTGCACAGCGAGACAAACTGCTGCCAAGACGGCAAGCGGAAGCGATCTCGATCGTTGCATTGCTGTGCTCCCTGGTGGTGCGGGAACGAACTTGGAAACTCAACTACAATTCTCTAGTTTAACAGAACGGTAGGGGAATGTCATCTGCTGCGGGCCGAATGCGAATACTCGGGATTGAAACTGGCCCTTTTTTCCACCTGGAACGGGCCGAAGAAATACGATACACTTGTCCCGTACCATTGTCGGTACATCGTTCTTTGACAACTCAACGAATCCTCCGCAACCGACGCCAAACTGCCCGGCTGGAATTGTTTCCCCTTGCCTCTGAAAATCCCGGCAACAACTCGTAACCCCTTGCCACCGCATCGCTTGCGACGACGACAAGCGACGCGAAGCTGATCGATACCGACGAGGTGTCAAGACCCCGTGCCGATTCGTAACACGTGTGCCGACAGGAACTTAGCGCGAGTGCGGACTGCCGTGCCCGGAAAACCTCACCGGATGTATGCGGGTAAAATTCCCGTTTCGACCGAACAGAGCTGCGCGATGTTGCGACGTAACCCGTTGGCAGACAAGCAGTTGCAGACGCCCATCGCAAACCCGACGCCGGCAATTGTTTCCTTCCGCAGCCCGAATTCCGGAACAACCGCGCACGAATCGCTTCGTAGTACGATGGGCCCGTGGAGAAAGGGGACAGGCACCGAGCCGGCGACATCTTGCCCGGGTTTGACATTTGCTGTGGCTCGGAGCCAGTCCCCTTTTTCCACTCCGCTTTCACGGTTCGAGTTGATTACTCATCACGGTTGGCTCGCAGGCAGACTACGGACCCGTCGATCGTGGAGATGAAGACGCCCGCATCGGTCAACGCCATGCCGTCGAGCACCGGCGGGGCGGGCAGTTCGCAGGCGGTTCTCTTGGAGCCGTCTTCGCGCGAGGCGATCCAGAATGTGCCCGGGCTGTGACGCTCGGCCGTCTCGATGGGTGACTTGCCGCCTGCGATTAGCAGCGCGTCGCGGGTTAGCACGATCGATCTGGCTACGAACGGGAGTGGCGTGGCCCATTGGATCCGGCGTTTGCGATTTGCGGTCGCCGGTTTGGGTTGCAAGACCTCGCCGAATAGTCTGTAGTCGGCGGCCATGTCCGCGCGGACGTGTCCCTTGCCGGCCTGGTAGGCCATTCGTCCGTATCCGTAGATGAGCGGCCCGCCGTCCAACGCGAGCAGTCGCCCGGCCGGCACGACGTTGCCGACCAGCGGCCAGTGCGTGTAGCCGCCCCCGATCGCGGTGCCGTAGATCCAGTAGGTGCGGTGCCACCATGTGTCGTCGAGCAGCCCGCTCGGGGCAAACAGATGGGGTAGATCCTCGACCGGGGCCAGGTTCTTATCGACGCCCAGGCCGCGCATCCAGATGGTGTTCTTCTCGACGGAGAGGACATCCGGCAGCACGCTCTGGCGGATGATGCGGGCGCCTTGGGCCCCGGCCATCATGTTGACGTCGGCCTTGTGAAGCACCTCGCCGGTCGTTACGTCCAGTGCATAGAGGCGGATACCGCCGTCGACGCGGGCGGATCGGCCGGCGGCGAAGTAGACCACGCCGCCGGAGGGTTTGTCGTCGACCAACACCGACCCATGCACGGGCCATACGGATTCGAGTTGCTCGTAGGCGAAGAGACGCCGATCTTGCGGCGCGGCACGGAATCGCCAGACCAACGCTCCGTCGGAGGCTCGCAGACAGTAAACGAACCCGCCGCGTGTGCCGAACAGGCACAGGCCACCCGACAGGGTCGGCGGTGAATCGATCCGGCCGTCGGCGACGAACGTCCAGGCCGGCCTGCCGTCGGTGGTCGAGAGGGCATGTAGGGCGTGGCGGTCCGTCTCGGCAACCACGACGATGCCGTCGGCCGTGACCGGCGCAGTGATCGGCGTCTTGAGTCTTCTAGTCCACGCAACGCCCGGCTCGCGCGGCGCGGGCAGGTCCTGATAGCCGCTTCGGCGGCCGTCGCAACGATACGTCGGCCAGGCGGTCTGCGAGGAACCGGGCCGGAGATTCGCGATTTCATCGTAGGCCGGGCCCTTTTCCAGTGGCGGCGGACCTTCGCCGGCCGAGGACCGCGGAGCCAGCGCGTTCATTCCGGTCAGTAGCTCCTCGGGCTGGCACGCACAAGAATGTTGCGGTGCGTAGATCAGTCCGTTGGCGGGCATGGTGCCGTACTGGCACGTTCCCCGCACCCACGAGTTCCCGTTGACCGAGCCGCTGCGGGGATCGATGAACTGGATGCCGCCGCGGCCGACCATCAGCCAACGGACGGTCGCCTTGTTTCGGTAGCAGCGATGGTGGCCCCATGCCTTTTGGGCGGGTATCGTGGCGGTGACCTTGCCGGATTTCAGGTCGCGCCCCTCGGTGAAACCGGGGTCGCTGCCGGCACGCAGATTACCGACCCACACCACGCCGTCGATCACGAAAATGTCCGTCGGGACGTTGTAATTCTCGGAGTAGGGCGCACGCCAGAGCTCCTTGCCGTCGTCGAGAGAAAACGTGACCAGTTCGGCGGGCTGCCGTTGCTCGAAGCCGCCGCTGGAGATGATCCACTTGCTGCCCCGGGCTGGCGGGGATTGGTCCGCATTGTCACTTGCCGTGCGGTCGACGGAGAGCACCACGCCATCGTGGATGACCAGCGTGGGTGTGGACCAGGAGAGCCGGCTGCGGGCGACCGGGCGCTCGCTGCGCCAAAGCTCCTTGCCATCGGAGGCATCGAGGCAAACCAAATGCGAGACGGTCTGAACGCAGACCCTTGCGTCGTCGACCGCCATCGTCGTGGGCATGACCTCGCCGGGGGCCTTGAACTGCCGCTTCCAGAGCAACTCGCCGCTGCGGGTCCTTATCGCGACGATCCGCTGGGTGCCGTACATGGGCAGCGGCTTGCGCGGAAAGCGATACCAGATCTCCAGCGTCGGCCAAACTCGGTCGATTTCTGCGTTACGCTGGCGGTGCTCGTCGGCGGTCATGTCGTCGGCCAGCACATAGAGAACGTCGCCCGCCAGAGCCAGTTCGCGCGCGCCGTCGGTACCGGCCAGGGTTGCGAGCTGCTTTCCGGTCGGCGCATCGAGGACCGTAACCGGCTCGCCGTAACCGAGGGAGACGTAGACCCGGTCGCCGGTAGCCACGATGCGCCGCCCGATCTCGGGCGGGCCGCTGCGAAAGCCTCGAAGGCGCGATTCCCAGTTCGTTATCGGGCGCTTCCATAGCAGCACGCCGCTGAAGGCGTCTCTGGCGACCAGCTTCCATCGCAGCGGCAGGTAGACCGAGCTGATCGGCCCCTCGTCGATGATATAGAAGACCCGTCCGCCGGCCGTGACCATCGCGCTGACGCCGGCAAAGTGCTCGTGGCTGACGGCATACGCCGGCCCGCAGGTCCAACGCAAGCCCCGCGGCGGGCCGACCACCGTGTCGCTGGAGACGGCATGGTTCGAGGCGTCGTGGCGATCGTGGGTCCACTCGTCCAGTTCCACGGGCCAGGGCTTGCGGGTGATTTCGATTTTCTCGTTGCGAGCATCCGCGACGACTCCGCCAGCGGCAAGCACGCGGATCATTTCGTCCCGGGAAATCGGCCCCGTATCGCCCGTGACGACGATCATGTTGACGAGGCCGTCTACGTACGGCAGTTGCGAGCCTTTCCATCGAGCGACGGTGACGGGACCGTAGAGCCCCTTTTCTTGCAGGTATCGCCTGGCATCCGCGACCTTTGCCGAATCGCGATCCAGGCCGTGGACCAGATGCGAATTACCGGGGCGCAATTGGGCAAGCAGCGCCGGGTTGTCGCACCCGATCACGACGACCAGCCCGCCCTTGACCCCCGAGGCGTCAAGGATCTGCCCGGCGTCCCGGGCCTTTGCCGCAGAAAGAAACGTGGCCAGCAGTCCGAGTGCGATAAGAGCGACGTTTTTCATGGTAGCCAGCTTTCAGAACGAAAAAGGGGACGGGAGTCTTTTCCGAAAAGACTCCCGTCCCCTTTTATGGGCTCAATTGCTTTCAAGCTCTTTGATAAAGATGTTGCGGTACTCGATCGGACAAGGATTCATCTTGCCGAGATTGTCGCCGTCGACAACGATATGCTTCTGCAGC
>JABMRB010000675.1 GCA_013202865.1 Candidatus Nealsoniibacteriota bacterium
GTCTTGCCGGTGCCCGTGTTGCCGAAGTTAGCCCGCAAGGCGGCCCAATCGCTCAGCCAGACCTTCCTGTCGCCGTCGGCGTCACCGCCCAGGGCGACGAACAGATCGAGTTCCACGGCCGAGATGATGTTCGGGAATTCGATAGGACTAGGTTTCACGTAGTTGACCCCCCGCAGGAAGGCACCTTGGCCGAGGTGCGGCGGTGCGGCGGGATTGGGCTCCGGCGTGACGGCGGCGAACGCGTAGCCTTCCCCTGTCGCGCCACCTTGGCCGATGTCCCCTTGCAGGTTATTGACGACGACCGTGGCCCCGGCTGCGGTCCAGGAATCCGCGCTGGCACGGTCGCCAAGGCCGCTAACGGCCAGCGTGCCGCCGAGCATCAGCAAACCGTCCGCGGAGACAACGATCCGGTCGGCCGCGATCTGCTGACCGGGGTCGACCACCGCGAGGCTCACCTGGGCGTTGAAGGCCGCCGCAGAGTCCAATCCCATTTCACCAACGCCGAGCGTCAAGGTGCCGATGCCGTTGCCGCCGGGGGCGACGGTACCGGTGACGTCGATGGGGTCAACGTTGATCGTGCCGCTGCCGGCCAATGTTCCGGCGACGGTAGCACTGGCGGCGGTCAGCGTGCCGTCGACGACGAGCGTGCCGGGGCCGGCAACGGTCACCGCGCCGCCGACGTCAAGCGTACTTTGCACGTCGACCGTTCCATCGGTGACGTCGAGCGACGCGGCCACGGCCGGGGCGTCGACGGTGACGTTAGATTCCGCGATCCCGACGGCCACCTGGCTGCTGCTGGCCGGCACTTCACCGGAATCCCATTTCGCGGCCGTGGCCCAGGTCCCTGCGCCCCCGAGCCACGCCATCGGCGCGGCCGGCGAGAAGGTAACGCCGGAGAGCACGAGGCAGTCGTCCATGTCGCCGTCGACATCGACATCGATGTAGTCGTTCACGTACACGAGGGTCGCCGCATCGACGTTCCAGCCGTCGCCGGCGATGAAGTTCCAGTCACCCGGCGTGTCGATGTCGCCGTTGTCGCGGGCGGCCACGGCGAACTCTTGGGTGCCGAGGACGTTCGCGGTCATTCCGGCGTCCATCAACGCAATGTTGATAATGCCGTCGTCGCTGTCGTCGACGTCGAAGTCGATCAGTGCCGTGGAGAAGAGCAAGTCCCAGTCGGTGCCGGCCACGCCGTTTTGCACATCGCCGTCCTTCGGATTGGCGGAGATTTCCCACTCGAACGTGGCGTTGTCTTCCACGCTCAGACCGCCGCTTCCGGCGAGCGTACCGACGCCATTGCCCGGGGCGACCGTACCGGTGCCGGCGACGTTGATGGTGCCGTTGGACCACGTGCCGCTGCCCTTCAACGTGCCGTTGACCGTGACGACCTTGTTGTTGACGTTGAAGTTGCCGCCGTTGAGGGCCAGATCAATGCCGGCGCCGAACGTGAAGTCGACGTTGGCCTTCAGTGTACCGGACTCGACGGACACTTCCGACGTGTTGACGAACGAGGCACCCGTGTTGAGGTCCACTGAGCCGACGGGAACGGCAGTCACCCGATTCTTGCCTTGATCCAGGGCAGTCAAAGCCGTGGTGCTACCAAAGAGAACCTTTCCACCGCCAGCGTCGACTGGGACAGCGATTTTCAAGGTTCCAGCATGGGTAGTCATCATGGCCAACCCGATTGACGAGGCACCAGGACCTGCCTTGATGACGCCGGCAGCACCAGCGGTGTCTTGAACCGTTATGCCTTTATGGCTGTTGGTCCAGTTAATCAAGTACCTGCCGTCACCGAGAATCAGATCCTCGTTGAGTTCAAACAAGTTGTTGTTGTTACTATTAACACTGAGATCGGCAGTAAGCAGAATCTGCGTCATCACCGGGTTCGGCGTGCCACTGACGGCGCCGCTGAAATCATAACCACCGTTGCGTTGCTCCAGGTAAACAGTCGGCCTGGGGTTGTTGACAATCAGGTCGACGCCGGGCGTCATCAGTTCCAGGGTATCTTCCTCGCCGGTGTTCACCGACAAACCCGTATTGTCATTGAGGACGATCCTCGTGGTGGCGACCGGCTCGATCTGGGCTGTCGGGAGATTCAACATCGACTCGCCGTGCAGTTCCAGGCGGCCCAGAACATCCGGCGCGGCGCCAGTGCTGATCACGACACCGCCGTCGTAAGTGTGAACCGTCTGGGCGGCGGTCACAGCAGTGAGGTCGAAGTTCACGATATCCCGAGCGATGCTGCCTTGGTTGCGGAAGTGGAACTCGGTGGTCGTGCCCTTGAGCTCCTGCCGCAGTGTGATCTGCGACGTGCCGTACATGTCGATCTGGGCCACACCGGTATCCGGAGAATCGAACTTCGCCCCGGCGTACCGAGAGTTAGTGCCGGTCTTGTTGTGCATCATAGCCACGAGGAGGTCGCCTGCACCTGCCGGGGAGGCATAGGTTTGGCTGGAGCTGTAGTAATCGGGCGTGTACGGGGCGACGACCGCGCCCTTGTAGACGCTGTTGCCATCGTCGCCCACGGTATGCACGCCCGTGGTGGTGATGCCCTTCCAGATCAGCGCGTCTTTGACGCCGGAGATCAGGCCGAGGTCGAGTTCGCTGGGCTCGGGCCCGGCGGGGTCCGTTAACGTTACCGCGAGGATGGCGTTGTCCTGGAAGGTAACCTTGTTGCCGGGGCCGTAGGTGGCGTTTCGCATGTCGCCGCGCAGCGTGCCCCAGGACCCGACATCGACGGTGGGCCAGGAGGACTGTGTAGCAGTCACAAGCAGTTCGCCAAGGGAGGGAACCGTCGTCGGATCGGGGATGGCGCCGTCGATCGAGGCGATCAGAGTGCCACCCGTCCAGGCCAGGTTGGTGACGGCAACCGCCTTGCCGTCGAAGCTGCCACCGGACAGGTTCAGTGTGCCGATCGTTCCGGTCGCCGACGGCATCATTTTGACAACGCCGTTAACGTGGTTGAAGGTACCGATGTCGGTGACGCCGTAGAACTCGTTGAGCGAACTGGTCTGGGTGCCCGTGTTCTTCGTGGTGGCTGTGTAGGCGTTATAGAATCGCATGTTAGACGTCCAACCGTTGTTGCGGGGGACATCGTCCGTGCCGAACGTGACCGGACCATAGTACCAGGACGAACCATTCTCCGGACCCTTGTGGAGGGTGGCATTCAAGGGCGCGTAAAAGCGGACCTCACCCTTCTTAAAAAAGTCAATCGTACCAAACGTGATCGGCTGGGCAGCGGCCGCGGCGTCCTCGATGGTCGCATGGACGCCAATGATCGTGAAGTCGGTGTTGTTGGCCGGCGGCGAGGCATTGGGCGTCAGCGTGGCGCTGTCATAGATCCATATATTGACCGTGTTGTTGTCCTGGGGGAGCATTGTCGAGGCGGGCAGATCGGTCAACGCGCCGTTAATGTCAATGGTGGAATTGGTGCCGGTACCGGTCTTGAACCTGACGTTGTCGCCATCAGCGGGAACGGTGGCGAGAGCCGCACCGCCAGTGTCCTCCCAGTTACCCACAGTCTTCCAATCGCCGTCAGCATCACTGACGCCCCAGTAGTGATCCACGGCCATGGCCGGGGTCGCGAAGGCGAACATCGCCAACACGACGGCCCACCCGAATTTGTTTCTTCTCATCAAATCTCTCCTGAAAAATGGTAAGGACTTCTCTGCGTCCACCGCAACGGCGCAGTGGGTACGCAAAATGGTTACTTCTCAAAGGGACGTTCCCGGCAAGATCGGTCGGCTCACAACGAGCCAACGCGGGAAAAGCGTTCGGCGCGCGACGAGCCCGAGCCGTGTTGGGGCGGCAGTTCAACTGCCACCCCATCGAAGACCCGTGTCGAGGCAAGTCACCAGAGCGCACAACCGCCCGACGGCGTTATCCGCCGGTCGCGTGACCGATGTTTTCCCATGCCGGAAAACGCGCTGCCTCGGGTAAGATTGAAATGCGGGGGGCTAAACGGGGCTGGCTGCCAGCAAAACCGGCAGGTTTTGACGTGACAACCCCCAAGTAACCGTAGTATAACAGAAGATATGTGTCCTGTCACGCAAGACTCGTGTCTTTTTACGCAAGCGTTTGCATGATCAATCCACCCGAGCCGAAAACCGCTACGAATCGCGGCGACGCTCGATTTGACCTGGAATTTCAAGCGTCATACCGACGTCTTCGCGGGCGTGGCCCGTTACGCCGAAGAGCATGAAGACTGCCAATGCATTATTGACGACTTCGCCGATGATGCTTTGACCCGGCAAGGCGGGCGAACTGCTTTCCGAGCACATGTTGTTCCGTGGAATCAGGCGTTTTCTCTGCCTGGTGCGACGTGGCGACCTCAGCGAGAAGCAGCTCGGCCGGCGCTTTCAGCAAGTGGTCGCGGAGGCGGGATGCCAATGCGTCGACGAGGAGATCGTTTCCACGGCGATCCAGTTCATTTTGCAAAACGCACAGAAGTCGGTCGGCGTGGACGAAGTTGCTGCCGCTGCTTGCACGTCGCGTCGCACGCTCGAAACGCGGTTTGAACAACACCTGGGCCGCACGGTGTCGGCCGAGATTCGTCGCGTGAGAATCGATCACGCCAAGCGATTGCTTGCCGGTTCAAAGATGTCGATCGCACAGATCGCACAAGTCGTCGGATTCGGCACGGCTCAGTACATGGCCAGGGTGTTTCGCCGGGAGGCCGATGTTTCACCGAGCGAATACCGCCGCCAGTTCGCCGATGGTTGAATTCTTAGCGAATCCAGCTCCGCGAATCGTCTCCAGGTCGATGGGGCGGCGATAAGCACTCCGCGCGCGGGTCAGTTAGCCAACGAAACGCCGTGGCCCTGGTTGTAGAGTTCAAGCACTTGCTGCTCGGAAAGTGGTCGCGACCAGATGCCCACTTCATCAAAGGCTTCAAACTGGCGGTCGATCTTCTTCACGCCGCCGATCGTGAGGACTGCATCTTTGGCCGGGAGGATGTGGTTTTCGTCCTGGATCCCCCAAAACGGTTTGTCCAACTGGGCGCAGGGCGCATTATTGCTCTTCTTGCCGCCCTTAGGTGCCCGGATGCCGTCGATATAAATATCAAACGCCTTCTGCGAACCGTCGTAGATGGCGACGACGTGGTGCCAAGTGAACCCATCCGAAACCACGTTGCCGGGACCGCCGTTGAACTTGAATCCCTTCGTGCCGCCGTCACAGCCGACCGTCATGAAGACGCCTCCCTTGGTACCCCGGGCCGTGACGTCCCAACCGGCCACGTTGGCGGTGGTGCTGTAGTACCAGTTGGCCGGTTGGCGTTCGATTTCCTTGCCCTCGCCTTTGCCGATGCGTCCGCAGCCGTAATAGTTGGTCCGATACCAGTAGGAGATCGTCAGCTTTTCGATATTGCCGCTGGGGCCGAGCACGTCTTTATAGCCGGGTACTCGAACGTGCTGTTCGTCGATCAGTCGCACGCATTGGCCTCTGACGCCTTGCAGCCGCGCAGGCTTGCCGACGAGTTGGGCGTCGGCTTCACCGGCGTGATCGCGAGCCGCATCGCCGTCGGCCTCGTCGAACGACCAATACGCGACGAGCCCCTGCTTGAGTTCATCCAGGTCGGCGGTTGACGCGACCGGCTCGGGCCGAACCGTGTACTGCTCACCGGCCTTGCGCGTTTCAGCGTTGTTCTGCGCGACGGTGGTCTTCGCAAATGGCAGCAGCGCTTTGCCGGCCCGCTCGCCGATGGTGACCATGCCCGGCGTGTTGTAGTGGGCCTTGGGGTGCAGGTCCATCGTAGAGATCCACGTGGCGTGGTCATCTTCTTCGGCCGCTTTCTTCTGGGCGGCGCGGATCACCTCGCCGCCGCCTTTTCTGTTCCACACCGGAGCCGGGCCGATCTGGATGATCAACACGGGCAGCTCGGGCACGGCCAGTTCCGTGCGTACGTCGTGGATCAGATCGCGGAGGTTCTCCTCGTAATGGTTCCAGAAGCCGGTCGAGCGGTCGCCCTCGACCACTTCGGCCAGCGAATCGTTTTCGCCCTGGAACCAGACGAATCCGGCAATCTCGAACTCGCGGCCGTCATATTGCGGGTAGTCTACCTTGGGGTTGGCCAGGAAGCGATGCAGTCGCCGCATCATGCGCTGGTAAAGGTCGCCCATCTCGCCGCCGGCCCGTTTCACGGCGCTGGGTGGACGCCAGCGGGTGTGCAGTTGCGTGCCACCGGTGGCCGACTTGAAGAGCACGATCGGATTGTCGATCGTCTCGCCAAGGATCCGGCCCATTACCAGTTCCGGACCGAAGACGTTGTCGGCCCCCGGGCCGCCGCCGAACCCGGGCCCCAGCGGTCCGGAGATCTTCTTGGCGTAGATACACCAGACGTCATCGCGCGGCTTATCAATGCCCGGGTACCGGTCGGTACACTCCGGGCCGAAGTAGTTGTGGCCTTCCACGTTGGACTGGCCGGCCATCAGGTAGATTTTGATCGGTTCCCGCTTGTCTTCGGCAGCGTATACTGCGCTCGCTACGATGAGAAGACACAGCAGCAGTGAAATCAGTATTGTCTTGTGCATGGGGAGGTCTTTCTTGTTGGTTTGGCGTTTAGCTAGCCCGAAAAAGGGGGACTGGCTCCGTCGACATTCGAGTTTGTTGGTGCGTATTCGCGTGGCCGACGGTGCCTGTCCCCTTTTTACGGGCGGTGGAACAGGGGCCCCGTGGAAAAAGGGGACAGGCACCGAGCCGGCAACGTTTTCCGCGGGCTTGGAACTTGCCGCGGCTCGGAGCCTGTCCCCATTTCCACTCCACGTCTACAGCTTGGGTTACTTCCTCTTCTTGGGTGGTCGGGGCGGTTCGGGGTAGGCGGCAGGATTCATTTTTCTGAGCGTGCTTTCGAGCGAGTCGACCGTCCTTTGGAGTTGGGTCTTCTGCGCGTCGGTTTCGGCGCCGGCGAGGCGGTCTCTTGCTTCCTTCAACTGCTCCTCGAAGAGAGGGGCGGCCGCTTTGGCATTCGCGCCGATCTCGCTCAGGGCCGACCTGGCCATGCCCTTGTAGAATCCGTGCTCGTCGGTCGCTTCGATCATCAGAGCCTCGACGATCACGTCGACGTTATGACCTCGTCTGGCCATCGCTACCAGCGACTGCCGCAATCGGTTGCGACCGAAGGTGCTTTCTTCTTTGAGGAAGTTGCTGATCGTGCTCGCCGCCATGCCCTGGGTCTCGGGCTCTTCCACGTAAGTGAGCACGTGAGACACTCCGGCTCGCACCCACCAGTCTTCGTCATCGGCGGCGAGGATGATCTTGTCGAGATGCTTCGCGGCCGCCTTGCCACAGTTCGACAAAGCCAACAGGGCACCCTCGCGGACGTACAAGTCCTCGTGCTTCAACAGCGGCAGGAGTTTGGGAACCGCCTGCCCCGCGATATCAGAAGTCATTACCTTCCGATAGTTCCCTTTGCCCAAGCCATTCATGCCGAACGAGCCGGCCAAGGCGTCGCAGCCGGCACGGATCACGCGAATGTCCTTCGAGTCGAGGGCATCGAGTATGTGGGGCATCGCTTTGGCTCCCTCGGCCATCAGCGAGTAGGCGGCAGTGCGGCGAATCCGCGAATCGATATGCCCGAAATACTGCGCCCGCTCTGCAATCGGGGTCGCCGCCAGCGGCGGTTGATCCCCCGCGCCGAGGAAGTTCTCATGAGCCCAAGTGAGGCTGACGTTCGGCTTTCCGGGCGGATCGATGGTCAGGCCCGTGGTGTTGGGCGCCAAGACCGTCTCGAGTTGCGGTCGCCCCGGCGTCTTGGTCGACAAGTCGGGTTGGCCGATTACCGGGCCGGGTGCCCAATCCTTGGGGCGCGGCTGGAAAGCGAGCGTGTTTCCACCGGTGCTGGCATAGAGCCCAAAGTCGGCGCCGTTGCCGCCCGACACCCGTACTGCCAGGACGTTGCGGCCTTTGCGTAAGTGCCCAACGACCTGCCGTTCCAACGGAATGGTTGCCAACGCGACGATGTGCATCCGCGGGCCTTGCAAGGCATCCGACCACAAGATGGGCTCTCCGTTGAGATAAGCAACCGCCTGGGTCGCCTTCAGCAATCGAAGCACCAATACGAGCGCGTCGTAGTCAGTCCGTTCGCAGTCGAAGGCAATTCGAATGAACGGTGTGCCGCCGCCTTGGACGCGCATCCCGGCCGTCTCCTTGCCGCTGACCAACGGGCCGTTGCCCGCGTCCCACTCGCTGTCGTCGAAGTCAACCGTCGTCCAATCGGCCGGTGGCCCTTCTGCCCGGGGTACGGAGAGCATCCGCCACGTGAGCTTTTCACCCGAATACCCGGGCGTGTTTGCGGGAACCAACGGCGTCCACTTCTTCAGACGCTCCGTCAGAATACCCGCAGCGTAGAGATCGTTCAGGGCGGCGATCTTGGGCCAGTTGCCCGACGGCATGTCGGCAACGCGCAGCGCAGCAGCTCGTGCTTGATCGTCGATCTGCCACCCCACCGCATCCTCCTTCCACAGCAGTTCGCAGAAAAAGGCCCAGAGGGGCGAATCGTCCGGCGTAGCCAGTTCACGTCGCGCGAGCTTCTGGTAGACGCCCGCCTTCGGGTCGGTGGCCATCCGCTCGAACGCCTCGCGAGCCGCCGGCGACGTATAGGTCAGCCACTTGTGCCGCCGATAGAGCTTTTCGGCTGCCGCGACGTCGGCCGCACCTTCCGTCGTATTGATTCGCCAGTTATAGCTGCCGCGGCGAGGATGCTCACCGCGTGTAAAACGATCGAGATCGGTCCAAACCCGTCGGGCCAGGGTGAAGTCGAGGCGTGCGATCGCCGATTCGAGCTTGGCAAACGACAGTTCGAGATCCTTTTCCTGGCGATCGGCTGCCGCCAGCAGTTGACGAGCATGCTCGCTGTTAGGCTTCACTACCGCGCGAAGTTCATCGAAACGGCGACTGCGATACAATTCGATCCCTTTCTCGAGATCCACCGGCAACTCCTGTGCGGCAAACACACTCTTGGGCCCACCGTGGATGCGGAGGACACGATTGGGCATCGCATATAACTGTGCCACGCCGCCGGTCGAAAGCACCGGGCCTCGATAGGTATAGATCTTTCCGATCACCGACTCGGGCAAGAGAAAGCCGCCGTCCCAACGTCGCGAGACGTCCAACAGCCACTGCCAGTGGTCGAGCATGCGGCAATAGTCGGGAGCGTGCGGGTTGCGAGCGCCTTGGATGTTGCCCCAGATGAATCCCATGAATCCACCCGTATGTCCGCCGGTTCGCCCGCGGTAGCTGCCGGTGACCAATCGGGCATAGTATTCGCTGCCCGCCTGATCGCCCAGGATATTGAGGACGACCCCGGGGATGGCATTCTTTCCGTTGCCGCCGCCGAACTCCGGGCGGTGATCGCCATAGGGAACACCGCCGCGATGAGTAAACCGCGAAAAGAAATGAGTAGCCTTTGCGAGCGCCCGTTGATCGACCGGCACGCCGGCTTCGTCCATCAGCACCAACGCCAACCAGCAGACCAACCCGCAGTTATTCAGAGAGCCACCCTGGACGTAGCTCAAGCCCGGATAGGAACCGTGCCCCCAGGTGCCGGTCGGCTGTTGACTCTGGGCCAACGACTGGCCGATTTCCTGGCACAGCGGCAGGACCGTCTCGTCGCCGGTCTGCAAGTAATACTCGGTCAGGAATACACCCATATAGGCCCATTCCCAGTTGATCGTACTGACGGCCTCGGGATCGAAGTCTTTTCGATAGCCGTAGGCCAATCGGCGAGCGTTCTCCATGTACTTTGGATCTTCCGAGGCCAGCCAGATCAGCCCGTTCAGCGCGAAACCGACGTAGATCTTCCCGTCGAACAAGCCATCGTGGTTCTGGATACGGGCAAGATACTCACACGCATCAAGGTGAATCGCGCGGCTCTTCGCGCAATCGAACGGCCAGTCTTCGCTCAGTGAACCCAGCTTGCGGATCGGCAGCGTGATCTTCTTCTGCTTGCCGGCCCGTGTTAGGAGCAACTCCATCTTGCCCGTCTGCTCCGACGGCTCGACCTGTTGGCCGAAGGCTTTGAGCGGTTCGGCACCGAGCGGCTTGCCGTTGACGGATGAAATGACGTCATTGGTCAAAACGAGGCCGTCGGCCGGGGAACCGTTCTCGACTTCCCGCACCACGAGCGTCTCGCCGAGCATCCAACCGTTCATGCCGGTCGGCCCAAAGACGGTGGGGATGTAGAACTGCTTGCCGGACAGCGCCACGTCGGGACCGAGTTCCTTCTTCTGAAAGAAGTCGCTCTGGCCGGACGGCCCCGCAGCGTAACCGGCGCGTGTCACAGCAGCCACGAGGATCAAAGAAACGACCGCGACGGCCAGGGTCGGCGGCACGATTCGAGACAGATGGGACCGAGGCATGGAACGTCCTTTTGCTCTTGTATATTGCTTGCCTGAGACGACCTGCAGTCGTAAGGTGGCGCGCAATGTTGACGAATATGGTGGGCGCGTGGTGATCCACAATTATAGTCTCTCCGGGATATCATTACAAACGGCTCGTGAGCATCCGCTCATATCGGGGTCAGGCCTTGTGTTCGCTCTCGAGCTGGGATAGTATGAAGCCCCTGAAAACCGTCTCGCGCACGCTTTCCAAGCCTTCTTGTACACAGGAGATCTTCCATGTCTCGCTATCGCACGATTCGACCGTCTCGACGTTTGTGGGCCGCCACCCTGGTTGCTTTACTCGGTGCAGTGGCCGCCGGCGCCCCACGGTCGGAGGCCGAAGAACCCGAGGCCGCGCCGAAGATCGACGTCAAGGCGATCGGCGCGTTGGTGCAGAGCTTCGACAAGGTCGAGAAACAGGAGTTCTCGTGGGGTTGGATCCGCTGGGTGATGAACTCGAAGCTGGATCCCGATGCGGAAATGACCTTCGGCATCGTTCAGGTCAACGCCGGACAGGCGAATCCGCCGCACGTCCACCCCAATTGCGAAGAGCACCTCTACGTGCTGTCCGGCTCCTGCGAGCACTGGATCGGCAAGCAGAAAATCGTATTGAAGGCCGGCGACGTGATCCGCATACCGCAAGGAGTGCCGCACAAGGCGCGAACGTTCGACAAAGAGGGCATGAGGGCGATCATCGTCTATAGTTCCGGCGATCGCCAGTTCGAGCTCGTGGATGAAAAGGGAGCGACAAAGCCCGGCGGAAGCGAATGAACGCCGCCGCAGTTTGCTACGAGTGGTTGTTCTTGAGTTCTCGCTCAATGAGTCGCCGCATAAGCTTGGGGCCCACAAACACTGCAAACGCGTGAGACAACAACCCGATTCCCCAGCCCGCCAACGGCCATACAAACCACAAGTACTGAGGACTTGTGCTGAAATTGATGACGACCAACAACAGGTTGATCGTGATATAGGCGAACAGGTGAATATAGAAACCCAGCTTTGCACTAGCCCGACGTCGTGCGATCTCATGCGCTTCGTTACGTTTCATCATCTGATTTCCTTTCTGGGGTCGTAATCGTGATTGTATAGGCTCCGTCAAGCCCCCTCATCTGTCCGGTGCAGGCCAGCTTTCAGGAAGGCAAGCCCGCGCCGGACGAAGTCGGGCCCGTCCGAGCAGACATCGTGGAACATCCGGTGCTGGTAGGCGAAATCGCCGATCGAGGAGTTGTAGCTCTCCATCAGCATATATCCGTCAAAGCCGATCTCGCGCAACGCCCGAAAAACGGACTCCCACGGCACCAAGCCTCCCCCGGGCACACCGCGGTCGTTCTCGCATGCATGGACGCCCCACAGTTTATCGCCGATCGCGCTGATCGCCTCCGCATAATCACGGACTTCGGTGATTATATGGTACGTGTCGAGAAGTATGCTGAGGTTGGGGTGGTCAACCATCGAGACAAGACCCATGGCCTGTTGCGGCGTGTTGACCACGTGGGTGCGGAAGTGGCTCATCGGTTCCAGGACAATCGCCACGCTGCTGTCCTTCGCGAAATCCGCAAGCCGATAGAGGCCTTGGGCAATGTGCCGTTGCTGTTGCGGCGACGGTGGATGCTGTTTGACGATTCCGGGGTGTCCGTAAAGACACCCGGTATAGGCGACCGCACCGAGCTGGCAAGCAAGTTCCACTTGCCGCTGGTGCCACGCCAGAGCGGCCACCCGTTGCGATGGGTTCTCGGAGGACAGATCGCACTCCATCGGCCACGCGCCGCCGGGACTGACGATCAGATCGAGCTCCAGCGATTCCGCCCGTTTTCGAGTGAGGTGAGGGTCGAAAGTCACGTCGTCACCGACCGCAATCTCCAGACAATCCAGCCCTAGCTCTGCGGTCGTGTCCAGGATCGAGAGGCTCTCATCTGTCCAACGCGGCGTGAAGATATAAATGTGCGTCCCAAACTTCATCGGGTTTCCTCGACCATGTTACCTACGCAGGGTGTTCCTTGCGGCTTGGACTCGATGCGAGGCTGAGAGTCAAGCAACGCCTTTCCCAGCACGGCAACTTTCGCATCTGACTTTCGGTCCAATATGTCGTTGCATTGGAGATGAAGATAATACTGCGTGTCCGACAATCTCAACGATGACACGTCCAACGCCTCCTCTCTGGCGTGAGGCACGTTACGCGATGCTGAGACCAGCGGAACCCCCTTGCCGGCTCGGTTGTCGTGGATCTCGATCTGATAGGAGAACTGGGGTACGGTGGTCTCGTCGTTGGCCCATGCCACCGAGAGCGTCTTGGGATCTTTCAGCGTTAGCTGCATTGTGCCGATTGCGATTCTGTCGTAGTCGGGCCTGGTTTCTTTCCGCTCGATCGCATGCCGGGAGGGATTGGCGGTCGTGGCCGCGGTCTTGGCGCCTCCGCTCGTCATGAAATAGTAGTCGCCCGTGGCATCGCGTGACGTTCCGCCGTTCCAGTTCGACCGATAGTTATAAGATCGCTTGCCGCTGACAAGATCCCAGGAATTGACCGAATACCGTGCTGCCCCGAAGGGAAACCAGGTGCCGTCGATCTTACGTTTCCACCCGCGCCGCAAGTTGGTGGTTCTCGGCTTGGCGCCCGTATTGAGCCAGTCCTCAATGAAGGCATCCGTTGAGCCCTTGAAATGGGCGTTGGCGGTGCCGACGTCCATCGTCACTAGATGCGTCCACTTCTTGCTGTCGCCGGCGCGCACCCAGAATCCATAATACGTATGCTCGCCGACGGGCCAATTGCGTGCGACCAACGTATACCAGACGTCGGTCGACCACCCCAACTTGAAATTCCACGACTTCAGCCCGGTGCCTTCACCGCCAAAACCCTTCGTCTCGGTTCCCGGCCCACGGTAGACCGCCTTAATCGGCGCCGTGTGCGATTTGTGGTCCCAGATGGAGAAAATGAAATTATGCGCCCGCGGGTGAACCTGAATGCCTGCATAGCCGGCTCCACCACCACTCCAGCCAAGGGCTTCATAATAGGTATACATTGCTTCGCCCGACTTGGGTACCCGGACTTCATTGATGATGATGTCTCCCTCGAAACCGTCGTCGAAGACGAAATGCGAGGACGGCGCCGAGTCTTGTGCGCGAACTGCACCAGCGCATGTAAGAACTGCCAGCAGTGCCAAGGACCATTGATAGCTTTTCATTGAGAATTCCTCATCAACGTTATTCGCGTGATCGGTCGGCTTCATTGCAGCCATCTCCCGAGTTTCCGGCCGCAAAGTTGCCCGAATGCATCATCGTACCAAGCGGCCTGCCTATTGTCGAGTCGCAGCAGCCAGCAACGGAATATGCAGATCAGGCCTCTTGCGTGTCGAGGCGGTCGTAGACGGAGTTCCACTTCAGCAGCTTGCACGTGACGTGGAACGTGCTGCCGCCTTGGACGGCGTCGACCTCTTCGTTTCGGGCCGCGCTGAGTTGCACCGTAACCTTGCAGTCGGATAGGTGGCCGGTCAGCGTTCGGCCGTTGCGGAAACGGTCCTCCGTCACTCCGGTGTACGTCCGCTCGATCTGGGTAACCTCGATGCGCAAATCAAATGTTCTGCCCGACTGCTCGGCCACGATCTCTTCGCGCTCGCGACCGTAGCGGCTGGCCGCGGCGATTCGCCCAACGATCTCTGTAAGTGTCGGGCTATCGACATCCTCCGCCTCGTCCTCCGCCTCGTCCTCCGCCTCGTCCTCCGCCTCGTCCTCCGCCTCGTCCTCCGCCTCGTCCTCCACTTCGTCCTCCACTTCGCCCTCCGGCTCGCCCTCCAGCTGCGGCTCAGGAACTTCGGGTTCGTCGATCGGTTCCAGCACTTCGGCATCGGGCGGAAGCAGCGGCACGAACACGTCGAGTTCGTCGATAGGGGCCGGCGATTCGGGAACGGGCGGAAGCGGGGGCACAGCCGCCGGTGGCTGGGGGAGGATATCTGGCTTCGGTGGTAGAGGAGGCGCCTCGGCCGTCGGTGCGGTAATGATCGGGGGAGCGCCACCCGCCGGCGAAACCGCCTCCTCCACCACCTCCGCCTTTATTACCTCGACCGATTTGGGGGGCCGAACGGCGATCGTCCGTTTTTCGAGCCAGTCGGGCCACATCGGTACGTCGACACGGAGCTCGACCTCCCAAACGATCTTGTTATTCGAGGCCGAGAAACTGTAGGCGTTGATTTGCGGAATCGTGACGTACCCGTCGACGCAAACCGCTCTGCCGATCGTCACTTCACCATGCCCCGCCAGCGTGACGGAACTGGTATGGAACTTGTGCGTGCGCGTGGTCTTTTTCGTACCGCTGCCGGACGTGCATCGTTCCTGCCCTACCAGTCGGGCCGTGATGCCGTTGAGACTGGTGGAGCCCCGGGGCGTGAACGTCACGCGGATCGGCAGCCGGGCGCCGGGCGCCGCGTGCGCCCCTAACTTCAAGCGGACCTTGCCAAGTTTCTTCTCGGCCAGTGTGCGGCGCAGCCCCAAGAACAACGCAAACAGTCCGCCCGGGATCAGGATGATACCGAAAGGACAGATGAAGATAATCCCAAATATGATCATCACAACTCCGACCAACGGTCCGAACTTCTCCATGACTGACTGGAGTTGTTGCCCTTGCCCGGCAAGCGAACGCTGGCCGTACGGCTTGGGCCCGGGCACCAGGATGTACTCCTCCTTCAGCTTGGGGTCCCATGCCCAGGGAAGGTCAACGCGAACGCTTACGTAGTGGTCGATATTGAGGTACGTTCCGTGGTAGGTGGGCGGGCCGTCGGGGGCCGTGAAGCGGAACGGATAACTGAAGCTCTCGCCAGCCCGCCATTGGCCTCGAAACAACACACTCTTCTGACAGCCGCCGGAGTCGCGGTTTCCGCGCCCGTGGGTCTCCCAGAGGTGTTCCATCGTCAACCCGTCGCAGGCGACGTCGCTGTTCACACGTACGCGGATCTCGCCGGTGACTTGCTCCCCGCCGCGATAGGTTCGGTCGGACCGGTCAAAGACAATCTGCAAATCGCACTTAGACATCTTCAATCCCCCGGAGGTTCTGGAACCAATCGTACAGACAGGCATGGATGCCGCGCAGATTGTCGTCAAACCGGTCGATCATCGCCCGGGCGGTGACGAAGCTCAGTTGCGGCAGGGGGCCCGGTGCCCGGCGTGCCGACTCGATGCGGCGGGCGGCCATTTGGCACAGACGGTCAGCATCGAGCATGGCGCCGGCCCAAACGGTCTCGACGTCGAATCCGGACGCGGCCAGCTCGGCTTGCAAATCTTCGTGCGTCCCCAAAGCCAACGACACGGGCCGGCGAAACAGCCGGCGTCTACGCCATGGCGAGAACCGCTGGATCTCGTCGACAAACAGCGGGTGGCCCTTGGGGATCCGCGGCCGTTGACCCTCGCCGATGTGTACGTATGGCGCGTCGGGGAAGTGTCGCCGAATCGCCAGCAGGTGGGTCGTTTTTCCGCGGCCCCGGTCGCCAAGGAACTGCACGGCGTATCCCGGCCTCCGGAGCCGCTCGACGTGCCGCTGGACGTCGACGACCGCCAGTTCGGCCTGTTCGGCCGGCTCAAGTTCGCCGAACGGGTTGCGTCGCAGGTTCAGATGTGCAAACGGCAACGACACCGGCATGTTCGTCATTGCTGGTTACCTTCGCTGCCTGCGCCGATGCCTGTTGTTCCCGTCCCGACCTCGGCCCCAAAGATATCTTTGCCTCCGTCGCCCGCCATCGGGAGCCCGGCATCGATACATGGCGAAGCGGGCTTGAGCCGGTAGCCCAGCAGCGACTTCATGGTCTTCAGGTCAATGTCGGTGCCCGCCCTACCCGGCTGCACGAAGAGCGGATCGGCAACGATCGGCCTGGTGTCCGACTTGTGGGCGGGAATATTGAAGTAGAGGTTGTTTCGCAGTGACGTATTGATGCCCTCCGCGTTCTTGCCCCATTCGCCTCGGCCCTCGAAGAAGAAAATGTTGTTCTCGAAACGCGAGTTGATCGGCGTGCGGCCTTCAGGAAAAACCTGTACGTCGAGACCTTTGCGCACAAAATGCGTATTATTGTAGATATGAACGTTCTGTGCTTCCCGGTTCCGCTCGAACCCGTAGAAGTAGATGCCCTTTTTGTCGTTCTGGCTGACGTTGTAACGTATTACGACGTTGCGGTTTCGTTTCTTCATAATTCCGCAGAACCACATGTTGTCGTGACTGTAGTTGTACTGAATGAACGTGTTGATGCAGTTGTAATCGGCATCATAGCCGCCTCGATCGTGTCCTTCTTCCCCCAGATTCCCATAAGTCTCGTTGTACTGGATCTTGATTCCGTCGGTGTTGAAGCAGAAAATGCTGTGGCCTGTATCGTATCGGCTGCTGTTGGCCAGGATGTTGTGTTCGTAGACGGCGTTCTTGCTGGCGCGAGCAATCACGTTGTTGCGTCCGGTCTGGTCCACGAAATTACCGGCCACGTAGACATTGGTCCACAGGTGATGCGAAACGGTGTCGTTCTCGCGGAATTCGATCCGCCCGCAGGAGGAAGTGTTGCCAATCCCCACGCCACCGACACGGACAATCCGGTTGTTCGTGATGCGAAGGTCATCGAATATCGTCGATTCACAGTCCTGTACGTGGACGTGGATCCCCCCTCGCTTCTTCCCGGCCACCAAGCCGTTGACGTCGTGGATGTAGCAATCGTCGACGTAAATGTGCCGGTAAACCCCTTCCATGCCTTTCACAAGGACGTAGACACCGAACAGATCTCCCTGGTCCTTGTCGGTTCCGTCGGTATTTGTGATTTCCAAACCGTTGACTTCCCAGTAGGCCAGATTCTGCAGGAGCACGCCCGCGATGTTCTTCCCGCCGGCGTCAATCCTTGGACGACTCCCTTGCCCGTAGGTATCGATTTTGATCGCAGCCCGTTCGGTGCCGCTGCCGGAAGGCGCGAACATCCCGCTGAATTGCCGGCCCTTCTCGAATAGAACGATATCGCCGGGCAGAAAGGTAGCCGTACTGAGAGCGTCGAATTGCTTCTGCGAGTCAACGCGGTACTCCTTGGCGTAGCACGGAGCCCCCTGCACGACAATCAGCAGAGAAGCAGCCGCAAGATAATGTCGGCAAGATCTCATATCTTTTGTCCCTTGGTGGTACTCACTCCGCCGTCTCTACTCACTCGCGTTACGACCGATCACACGCGTATCGCCCCAATTGCCAAGCGACTTCTTTCCCTCGAAAACCAACATCAGGCATTGCACTCCCTTCAGGTCGACGTCGATATCCTTGGCGGGCGAGTTCTTCTCCATCGGGCCGCTATCCCAGAGCACCTTGTTGGCGAAAAAGTCCTCGCTGTGTACTCGGAATCGCCCGGTGGCGTCCTCTTCGGAAGATTCGTCCATGGCCACCGTCGCACGGAACCGATCGCCGCGGCCGTTGACCTTGAACATCACGGCGCACTTAGCCCGGCAGCCCAACCCCTTCTTGAAAGTCCGGCCGGCGATGCGGATCGGGTCGCCGCCGAACGCGGTGTCGTACGCCGGCGCGTCGCCGGTCTTCCAGATGTAGTAGAGATCGCTCAGGTAGGTCTCCCCTTGACGCCGCACGGTGTATTTATCAAGCGGCATCGGCGCGGGCGTCGGCAGCAGCGGCCCCGGCTTGCCCACCTTGATCATTCGGTGTTCGTGCTGGCCGAGTTCTTCGGCGGTGAATGCATCCGCCATCTCCCCGAGGTCCTTGCGTGCCCAAAGATCTCGCACCGGTTGACTTCCCGACAGGCCGATCTGGTCCCATCGCACGGTAATGTCCGCCTTCTCCGCCTGTTTGTTCAAGAGTAACACGGCCGTGGTTCCATCCGACAGCGGCTTGTTATACACTTCCCGCCCATCTTGCGAGAAGATCTTGTATCCCTGGATACCTCGCTTGTCCTGATTCACGGCGATCAATTCGGGTGCCGTCAGGACGTTTTTCACGTCCTCGGTCATCGTGCGCAGATCATTGCCTGCCATCAAAGGCGCGGCGAGAATACACCACAGACTGAAGTGGGCCCGATCGGCAACCCGCCGGAGGTCTTCCTCCATGTTCTTCAGATTGCCGACCTGGAGCATATCCGGATCGTTCCAATGGCCGGGCCCGGCGAACTGCCAGAGTCCGTTGAACGCGGGATGACTCACCCGATCGCCGGCCGAAGTATCCGCACAGCCGTAGATCGAATCCATCCAAGGATAGATGTCATAGGAAGTGCGCCACAGTTGCGAGGAGTCCTTACCGCCCCACGCCCAGGCTGCGTTGCCGAAATCGGAGATACTCAACACCATGGGCCTGCCCGTTGCCTTGATATGCTTGCGATAGATCCCGTAGTCTTCCGAGCTCATCCGCCCGTTGCTCTCGGCGAAGCAACTGTCCATTTTGATGTAATCGACCCCCCACTCGGCGAAGGTCTTCATGTCGACCTGCTCATGGCCGAAGCTTCCCGGCAACTGCTGGCACGTCATCTTTCCGCGGTCCTGGTAGATGCCGTACTTCAGCTTCTTGCCGTGGATATAGTCTCCGATCGCTTTCATTCCGGCGGGGAACTTCTTGGGGTCTGCCACGAGGCGACCGTTCTTGTCCCGCTTCTTTGCCATCCACGCGTCGTCGAGAACCAGATAGATGTAGCCTGCATCACGCATGCCGGAATCGACCATCGCATCGGCAATCGCCTTGATCTTCTTCTCGTCAATCTCTTTCTCAAACGCGTTCCAACTGTTCCAGCCCATCGGCGGCGTCATGGCCAGTCGCGAGTCCTTATCGGGTGCTTCCGCATCAGCCGCTCGACCGGGCATCGCACTGCCGAGAAACAGAACGGCACAACCGACTGTAATTGCGGGCAAACACTTCTTCATGATCGGCTCCATTGCAAAGGAAAGGTCGTATATTGGGCGGCTGCCGACGGCAACGTGTTCCCATCAGGATATCAGATGCAGGCCGGCAGTCAAGGGCAACGCCGATCTACCGTCGCAGTGCGACACCGGGCAGCAGCCGATAGGATTCTCCGCGACGCGTCTCGAACTCGACAACCGATGGTTCGGGGCCGGAACTCGTAATGTCCTTGCCACCGGAGACAACTCTGACCGGAGAATGTGTGCGGATTCTGCACGAGCGCCCCAGGTGCGATCGAATGGTGCTCTGCGTCAGTTGTCCATCCTTCCACACCATGTCGATCTCGAAACCACCACGTGCGCGAAGACCTGTGACGCTGCCTGTCGCCCAGCTTTTCGGCAGCGCGGGCAGAAGATGGATTTCGCCGCCGTGGCTTTGCAGAAGCATCTCGGCAATGCCGGCCGTTGCGCCGAAGTTGGCATCGATCTGGTAGACCTGCCGGGAGTTGAACAGATTCTCGTTGAGGATCGGCATGACGTGATTGACGAGGATATCATGGGCCCGGTCACCCTCGCCCAGCCGGGCCCACAACGACATGCTCCAAGCCCCGGGCCAGCCGCCGTGTGGCCCCCGATGCATCAGCGACGTCCGCGCCGCGGCGAACAGCTTCGGGGTGTCGCGCCGATTGATCTGGCAGCTCGGATACAGTCCGTACAAGTGCGACACGTGGCCGTGCTTGTCCTCGGGATTGTCCCAATCCTCTTGCCATTCCTGAAGCTGACCGTGCCGGCCGATCTTCATGGGCGCAAGACGCGCTCGTGTTCTCGTCAACCTTGCGCGAAACTCCTCGTCGATATCCAGAATCTTCGACGCCTCGATGCAATTGCCAAAAAGGTCGCGCAAGATCTGCATATCGATCGTGGGACCCGAACAGATGGTGGGCCCCGCTCGCCCCGCACTGAGCCCGCCGCCGTGGCTGTGCTCGGGCGAGAGCGACGGCGAGGTAATCAGGTGGCCGTGCTTGTTTTCGACGAGGAAATCGAGGAAGAACTGGGCCGCCCCTTTGAGGATCGGATACGACTGTTTCAGATGTTCGGTGTCGCCCGAGTAGAGATAATGTTCCCAAAGGTGTTGGCAGAGCCACGCTCCGCCGGTCTGCCACATGCCCCACTGCGCGCCGTCGACCGGGGCCGTGCCGCGCCACAAATCCGTGTTGTGATGGGCGACCCAGCCTCCGGCCTTGTAGTGGACCTTTGCCGTGCTCGCGCCCGGCCTTTGCAATTCGCCGATCATGCGCAACAGCGGCTCGTGACACTCGCTCAGGTTGCAGACCTCCGCCACCCAATAGTTCATCTGGATATTAATGTTGATCGTGTACTTGCTACCCCAGGGTGGCCTGATCTGGTCGTTCCAGATGCCCTGCAGATTCAGCGGCTGTGTGCCGGGCCGCGAACCGGCGATCATCAGATAGCGGCCGTATTGGAAAAGCTGTTCGGCCAGAAGTGGATCGGCCGTGCCCCGGGCGGCTCTCTTGAGCCGCTCGTCGGTCGGCATCGTTGCGGCCCCTTTTCCTCCCAGCTCGATCGACACGCGACCAAAGAGTTCCGCATGGTCGTCGAGGTGGTTCGTGTAAAGCTGCTCGAAGGATTTACGCTTGATGCCGACAACGCACTTTGCAAGCTTCACCGCCGGGTCGCCGACGACGTCCCGGCAGTTCACGTAACTGGTTGCCGCCACGTAGAAGAGCGTTGCTGCGTCGGCACCGTTGACCGAGATCTTGTCGCCCCGAGCGGCGACCTTGCCGCCTTCGGCCGCGATCCTGACACGGGCCTCGAATCCCAGCCCCTCGCGCGGCCATGGCGCGATCAATCGACTCTCCTCGCGCGGCTCCACGTGGCCTGCCATCGAGAGCGTGTCGTTCGCGATGGCTTGGGATTTCGAGGGGTGAGGGCTCTTCATCGACAGGTCAAACGTGATCCGCCCCGGCTTGTCGCACTCGAGTCGCATCACGATTGCTTCGTCCGGGCGGGACGCGAAGACCTTTCGTGTGAAGCGCGCGTCGCCGATGCGGTAGGTGACCTGGGCCACGGCGCCGCGCATATTCAACTCGCGGCGATACTCGCTCGGCTTTTCACTCTTAGGAAAGTCGAGAAATAGATCGCCCAGCGGCAGATACGCGTGCTGGTACTTGGGCCTGCCGAGCATCTCCTGCGCCGTGGCCTCCGCAGCGACGAACTTGCCTTGCTCGACGGCCTCTCGAACCTCGGCAAGATGCCGGTACGCGTCCGGGTTGTCGTAGCAGTGGGGCCCCCCGCTCCAGAGCGTGTCTTCATTGAGTTGCAGGCGCTCCCGCTCAACACTGCCAAACACCATGGCCCCGAGTCGTCCGTTGCCGATCGGCAGTGCCTCGGTCCACGCACTTGCCGGTTGTGTGTACCAGAGCGTGAGTGCCCGATCTGTTGTCTCGTGTACAGCGTTTTCAGCCGTCTCGCCTGCCGTGGCGACTTGTCCGACGAGGGCGGGAAGCACTACAGCCAACACGGCTCCCAACCGTACAACGTGCAAGAGATCATGTTTGGCTAGCATGGGCCTTCTCCACTAGTCTACTTGGGGTCCACCTCGTTTTCGCCACGCAACTTTTCGATAAGCTTCTTTCGGGCATCAATGACCCACCCGGTGCCGCCGCCATTTTCCAGCGGGGGCTCCCAGCCGTAGGAGTTTTCGTTCGCTCGCCGGACGATACATGCATCGACCAGGGCGGCCATCTTTTGGTAGCCCTCGTCTTGCGTGCTTTTCCATCTGTCGATTTGCCCCCAGCCGCCCGCGGATTGCGCGAGCGGTGCCTTGAGGATGCGGCTCGCGTCGGGCTGGGCAACGTTGATCAGCGCACGCTCCGCCTGGGCCGCCATCTTGCTGCCCACCACCGTGGCGGCATAGGCACGCAGTTCTTCCACGGCGTTCGCGGCGATGCTGCGCTGTTCGAGTTTGTTCTGGAAGAGGTCGCCGTAGCACTGCGCGTTCAGATCGAGCCACTCGATGATCCGCATGTAGCTGTCGCGGTCCATCTCGACGTCGCCGTGCTTGTCCAGCAGCATCTTAGGCAGTTTGCTGCCATGCGCGAAATACGCGTAAGGCCGGCTGATGCTGTTCTCGTTCGTCTTGTAACCCTTCAGACCGATTCGATGATCGCCCAGCGCGACGAGCGCCTGGTACGAGCGAGGGAAGGTCTGGTCGTCCATCACCAGATTAACGTCGCCGTCGGTCTTGTCGAGGCCGTGACAGCGAATGCAGTAGCGGTCGAGCACCGGCTGAACCGTCCGCATGAAGCTGAGGCCACCCTCATACTGCGGGCCGGCCGAGGGGGTCAACTTGTGCGGAGTCTTCCCGGAACTGGAGACCGTGGGCGAACTCGTCTCGGGCGCGGCGTGACAGCCGACACAACTGCGATATTCGCCCCGCTGCAAGTAGAAGAAACTCTTCTCGGTCAGCATGGCCATTCCGTCTTGGTCGAGCAACTGGAGTTGCAGGGCGACGTCGGCCGGCGCCTTGAAACAGGCCATCCCCCGCGCGTCGACCGGGACCGTGCCGAGAACCTTTTTCGGGATCTCGACGGGGACCGTCATGCTGCACGGCGAGCGTCCCGAGTGGGGCTGCACGCCAATCGCATTGACGCGGATCTGCTTGATCGAGCCCGGCTGGATCAGCCCTTGCGGATCGTTCTGTGTGAGGTAGGCGTTCTGGATCAGAACGATACCCGTCGCGGGGGCGTTCGGAGAGGTTACCGAGGCAAGGGCCGGCGGTCGGCGTCGCTTGCGGACGGCGATCGGCGAGAACGATGCGACGTTGGGATCTTCATAGATCAGGACGCGTCCGCCGTCGGGATAGACGAGGTAGATCCCGCGGTCGGCTTCCGGGGGCGTCTGGCCCTGGGGGTGAACGCGGTGGTTAGCGCGCGACACGAGGAATATCTCTTCGGTAATCGGGTAAGGATGGCTGTAATGCGGATCGGGCCAACCCTGGCTTTCCGAATAGGGAGTTTCCGGCGTGATGTGCGTGACAGGTTTTTCGCCGTTTTCGCCCTTGCGGACGTCGTACACCACCGTGGTGCCCGTATTGTAGCTGTGGTGCCCCTGGGCCGTGGCGACGATCTTTTCGCTGCCCGGTATCGCAGACGCCTCGACAACCATCATCGGGAAGAGCGTGTCGTTTCCATAGTATTGCGAGATACCCGTCCCGTCGGGCCGGCACCACCAGAGCATGTGGAAGTACATCTCGTGCCGGTTGGTATATTCCCATCGGGTAAAGACAATACGGCCGTCGTTCAGCACGGACGGCTCGTACTCGTTCTCGTTGTTGAAAGAGATTTGCCGGATGTTGTCGCCGGCCGCGTCGCAACGATGCAGGACCCACGCCGGGTTGTAGCGTCCCCCGTGACAGCGACCGTACGACTGAGAACGGGTCGAGATGAAGACCAGTTCATCGTCGGGCAGGTAACAGGGGTCGTTGTCTTCGATCAGCGCGGACGCCCGGTCGTTCCAGGTCTCCAGCGGGTCGCGCTCGGTCCCGGTGAGCTGGCGTACCCACGAGCCGTCGATGGCTGCCTCGTAAAGGAAGAAACGCTTGTCACCCCGCCCGTTGCCGGCCGTGTGATCGCAAAAGGCGAAGACCACCTTCTCCGCGTCGTAATGCAGGTCGGGATTGCGGCAAGAACCCTCGGGAAGTTTTCCTTCGAGGATCGCATGGGTCTTGGGATGGTCGCTCTTCCAGTCGCTGAGGATAGTCAAGCCGGGACCGACGCGACTGTGCTGGCCCTGGTGCTGATCGCCGTTGTGGCTGTACTTTGTGGGCGGGCAACGGTTGATCAGGATCTTGTCGAAGTTCAACGCCGGGTGCGAGAAGATCACGTCGCGGCGAACCTTCTTGATCTTGCCGTGTGTGGCTAGGAACGCCGTTAGGTCGTTCTTGTTGGCGTCGAGTTCTTGCTGCAAGGCGTCGACTTGGCGCCAGACCGAATCGTCGACCGGTCGAACCTTGTGGACGAACTCGATCGTCTTGCGGGTTTCCTCGGGACTAACGGCGGCCACCTCACACAGGGCCCGCGTCTTCTCGAAAGCGACCAAATTCTCACGAAAGGCATGGCCGTATTCGAACTCATCCGGATTCAGTTGCAGGAAAGACCCGCGGATGTGGTTCTCGAAATGGGTCACCAGCCCCGGGCAAATCTCCGACGCCGAACCCAAACGGTTCTGGACGTTGCGGAGCTCGCGATAATCGTCGATCGCATAACTTGCACGGACAAGCCGGGCGAAGTCGGTCGGCGTCCGGGCCGCGGCAGCCATCTTGTCGAAGGTAGCGACCATCTGCTTAAACTCGGGATCGGTGTTCGTGCGATGCCTCTCCAGCAGCTTGCCGGCGAGGAACTGTGACGCTGCTTTCGCGTCGATCGGCTTGAAACCGGCGGGAAGCAACCGGCGGGTTTGGTCGGCATAGCCACGGGCCCGATGGGCTTTCTCGCGGTCGTCGTACTTCGCCTCGATCGAGCGGCTCAATTGATACCACAGATCACGACGGGCGATGGTCAACTCGCCCCATGGTTGAAGTCGCGAACGCTTGTCGATCCACGATATCTGACAGAGGTCGCGGGCGTTCACGGTTCCGATAAACGTGGTGTATTTCCTGCCGAGAGTGAGCGTGGCTTCATTGCGATAGACGCGGAACCGGTCGCGTTCAACCCGAGTGTTCCTGTCCGTCGGGTCGGGTATGCTCCACTCGACTATCGCCTTTTCGTCGGCAATCAGGTCATGGGTTTGACCCGAGCGGTCGATCAACTTGGCCCGTTCGAGGTACATGTTGTACGAGGAGCCGATAAAGAGTTGATCGACGCCGGTGACGTCGATCTCGAACTTAACGTCTTGGGAAGCATCGAACGTCGCCGGGCAGGCAACCATCGGGAGCGTGCCGTCGTTCTTTGGCGCCGGTGCGGTGAGGCCCTGCTGTCGTTCGAGTTCGCAAATCCGGTTCATCGACGCGAGGTACGTCTCGGGCCAGGTCTCCTTTTCGACGTACCACGGCAGCGTCGTGTCGTTGCCCCGGGAAGTTGTCGCGGGGACCAAAGCCAGCCCCTCCATCACCATCAACCCGGCCGCCACAACAAGCAAACTCTTTCGAGAAAGATCCCATCGGGCATGCATCGCACGTGTCCTCTCTTGCTTTGTGACGCCACGCCTCCCGATCGGCAGCGAGGTTCTCTTGGCGGGAGATTACGGTAAGTTCCACTATACCGGCTCCGGGAGCCAGAATCAACCTGAATCGGCAATCATGAGCGAAGGCGCGGAAACATGTCGATACAATCCGGTTGTTACAAACACTGGGCGGAGTTATATTGGGGGCGCCGCGTAACCACACGCCCATCTCGCAAGCGGTCAAATCGCATACAGAGAACAGGAAAATAGCTCTTTATCCCCCTGCAAAAGAACGGGAGTACCATGAAGATGAACAAGAACTCACGAGAAACAAGACGTTCAAGAACCCTCACCCGCCGGAAGTTCCTGGCGGCCGGGACGACGTCCGCGGCCGCGCTGACGATCGTACCCAGCTACGTGGTGCGAGCCCGCGGCCAGGCACCCCCGAGCGAGAAGCTGAACATTGCCGGCATCGGCATCGGCGGCATGGGGCGCGGCAACGTCAATGCCTGCAGGAGCGAGAACATCGTGGCCCTGTGCGACGTCGACAAGCAATACGCCGCCGGTACCTTTAAGGCCTACCCGGACGCTGCCGAGTACACCGATTACCGGGTCATGCTGGACAAGCAGAAGGATATCGACGCGGTCATCATCGCCACCCCGGACCATACGCACGCGGTGATCACCTTGGCCGCCATGCAAGCCGGCAAACACGTCTTCTGCCAGAAGCCGTTGACCCATACGGTGGTCGAGGCACGCAAGATCACCGAGTACGCCCGGGCAAACCCTAAGATCATGACCCAGATGGGCAACCAGGGCCATTCCTCGGAGCAGATCCGCCAGGTGCGCGAGTGGATTCAATCCGGCGCTATCGGCGACGTGAAAGAAGTCCACGCCTGGACCGACCGCCCGATCGGGAACGCGCCCTGGTCCAACTTCGCGGTCAGGGAACTGCCAACAGAGTTTCCGCCCGTGCCGGATACCTTGAACTGGGACCTCTGGTTGGGCCCGGCGAAGCAGCGCAAGTACCACACCGCCTATGTCCCGCTGAAATGGCGCGGCTGGCTCGACTACGGAACGGGATCGCTCGGCGACATGGGCTGCCATATTCTAGACCCCGCCTGCTGGGGTCTCGACCTGCTGCATCCGTCGAGCATCACCGCCGAGGTCGAACACGTCGGCCCCGGCTTGAAAGACGACGTGTTCCCGATCTCGGCCAAGGTCACGTTCGAGTTTCCCAAGCGCATCAAACAATCGCACCGGAAGGCGCTGGCGAAGATCAAGGAGAAACACGGCGAGATCCCCGAGAAGATGCTCGAGGCAAGCCAACTCTGTGCGATGAAACTGGTGTGGCACGACGGCCACTTCAAGGTGCCCAGACCGAGCATGCTCGAAGAAGGCAAAGGGTTGCCTGCGAGCGGAGCGGTCATCTATGGTGAGAAGGAGACGATTCTGCATAGCTCCCACGGTGCCGGCGGCGCCAAGATCATTCCGGAAGTCCGCTGGAAGGAATTCGAGCAACCCGATAAAACCATTCCGCGGGTCCAAGGCGGCCATACGGGCGACTGGCTCCGATCCTGCAAGGACGGCCAACCGGCCAGTTCCAATTTCGCCGATTACGGCGGCCAGCTCACCGAGATGGTCCTGCTCGGCGTGGCAGCTCAGCGCGTGCCCGGCGAGAAACTACAGTGGGACGGGAAAGACCTCCGGTTCACCAACAACGACGAAGCCAACCGGTATATCCATACCCCGTATCGCGACGGCTGGTCGTTGTAGCTAGTGTCTGTCAGGAAAGTTTTTGATCTCGAA
>JABMRB010000676.1 GCA_013202865.1 Candidatus Nealsoniibacteriota bacterium
CGCGGTGATGCATTCGCTTCGCAGGGCGCGTGCCAGCGGCGACTTGACCTTCCCCGAGGGCAATTTCGAATTGCAGCCGGTCGGGTCATTCGAGAATCAGATCCGGTCGAATCAGCAGTTGTGGTGGCTGGGGCCCGTGCTGGGCGTCGACGACCCCCGGAACATCGAAACCCGCGACGACCGGATCGCTTACGTGCTGAATCGAATCCCGCTGGGGCTCGTTCCCATCGCGGCCTTGATTAACCTGCTGCTGATCTACCTTGCCTTCCGCGACCTGCCCGTCTCGCTGGTCGTTTTTTCGGGCATTCCCGTCGCGTTCGCCGGAGGGATGATCGCCGTGGCCGTCATGGGAGTCGACATGAACACGGGGGTCTGGGTGGGCTTCATTGCCCTGTTCGGGATTGCCGTCGATGACGGCGTGGTCGTGGCTACCTACATCCAGCAGTCGCTCGGGAGGCAGAGGATCGACTCGGTCGAGCAGTTGCGCGAGGCGATCTATCAAGCGGGGCTCAAACGCATCCGTCCCTGCGTGATGACCACGATCACGACGCTGGCGGCCCTGGTTCCCATCATGATCTCGACCGGCCGAGGCGCAGACGTGGCCCGCACCATGGCACTGCCCGTGTTCGGCGGGATGCTCGTCGAACCCTTCACGTCGTTCATCGTGCCGACGATGTACTGCGGATACATGGAATTGAAGCTCTGGCTCGGTTTCCAAGACCGACGATTGACGGCTTCAGAAGGAAATGATGGAGAAGAAACACCCGGGCAGTAACGGCCCGGAGGAATCGTTGAGAATCTACATTTTGTTCCGTCCTAACACGAAAGGTAAAAGGACATGAAGACTGTGAAACTGTTTTGTGCTGTTACTCTGTTGATGGGTGTTACTGCGGCCGTATTGGGCCAGCAGCCGGCTGAAGATGAACAGCAGCAGCCCACACGCGACCAGATTCGCACGGCCGTCCAGGGAATCTGCCCGGTCACGGGCCGGAAACTGGGAACCCATGGCGACGTCGTCAAGGTGAAGATCGGCGAGGAGGAGATCTTCCTCTGTTGCAAAGGATGCACGTCCGGCAAGATTGCCAAAGAGCACTGGGCGACGATCCACGCCAACTTCGCCAAGGCGCAAGGCATCTGTCCGGTGATGAAGAAGGCGTTGCCGACCAGTGCCAAGTGGACGATCGTCAAGGGGCAAATCGTCTACGTCTGCTGCCCGCCCTGCATCAAAAAGATCGAGGCCGACCCGGACACGTACCTTCAAAAGGTCGACGAACTCTACCGGGCGTCGCTCAGCGCGGCGCAGAAGAGTCAGTAAGCGAGGCCGAAGAATAACTGTAGCATCGGGGTGGCTGGGGTCGTACTGCTCGCGACTCGACCCCAGCCACTCCCCGTTTACATTTTGAGTCGTTTATCGGTCGACCGCAACGCCCGATACAGTTCAATCGTCCGCCCGGCCATCAGCGGCGCATTGTAACGCCCGGCAACCGCTTCCCGAGCCTGGCGACCGCACTGCGATGCAAAGTCCGAGTCCAAGATCATCCGTTTCAAACCGGCTGCCAAGGCCGGCGGACTCCCCGGTTCGCAAAGCAGTCCACCGCCCGTGTCTTCGACCAGTTCCGAGAATGCACCGTGCGCGGGCAAGACGACCGGTACGGCGTTGGCCCAGGCTTCCAGGACCACAAGCCCCTTGCTCTCAGGGCAGACCGTCGGAACGCTCATCACGTCGAGCGATTGCAGCAATGCGATCTTCGCCTCGCGATCCAACTCGCCGACGTAGTCGAACCGATCGGCCAACCCCCAGCTTTCCAGTTGCGAGCGAATCCCGTCCAGATACGGCCGGTCGCTCTCGGCGAGATAGCCGGCCGCAAGCAGACGCAACGGCGGGAGATCCCCATCCTCGACCAGTAATTTCAGCGCCTCGACGAGTTGGTGCAAACCCTTCTCGGCACAAATCCGCGATAGATAGCCGATCGTGACCGGGAGTTCCTCGTGCCGCGCCCGGGTGTCGGCACGTCGCTGGGCGTGTCCCTGCAGATTCAAGCCCGGCGGAATCACGTGGATCCGTTCGCTCGGCACCGACAGGTATTCGGCCATGAACCGGGCATAGTAGTGGTTCATTGCCACCAGGGCCGTCAGATCGGCGCATCGCTCGCGCAATACGGCCCGTGCTTCGGAGTAGTACGGCTCGGGGAGCCGTTCCAAAAACGCGTCCTCCCCGGAGAGGGTACACACGATCGGCACTTTCAGCCGGGCGGCAAGTTCTCGAGCCGTGCCGGCCAGCATCGCGTTGGAAAGATGGATCAGTTCCGGCCGAATCTCTCGCTGGAGCCGGTCGACGAGCTTGTGAAGCTCCTTGCGCTGTTGCCCCTGCTCGCCCCGGAGCATGGAAACGGTCATCGCGCCGAGACTTTCCGGGCGGGTACTCGACGCACGTCCGCTCAACCAGCGAAGCAGACGCGGATGGTCCAGAAGTCGATCGAGGAATCGGGGCGTGTACCGAAACAAGGCCGACCGTTGCTGCAAGTAGGCGTTGACGCCGCCAAAAGCCACTCGGTCGGTACTCTGATCCTCCTCGTCGGTCCGCAGCGGCGTATACATCGGCACGAGCAGAACGTCCTGCCCGGCTGCCCGCAATGCGGAAACCAACGTGTTGCCGTGCAGGCAACTCCCGCAGTACATCCCCCCGGCACCGGCAACTAGGTGTACGATTCTCATTCTTCATCAACCCAATCATAGAGAACGCCAAACGATGGCCCAAGTCAAGCCGGGTGGTGACAATTACTCACTCCAACTATACACGCGGAGTGGAAAAGGGAAAGGAAAGAGAAAGAAAGGGACAGGCATCATCGCTGTTCGTAGTACCGCCTTCAGGCGGCAAACGCCCTGCCGGGGCATGCCGAGATGCCCCATTTGCCGGCTGAAGCCGGTACTACGAACGAGACGGAGCCAGTCCCCCTTTTCGGGCTCCCGCCCTTCCATTTCGAATTACCCAGATGTCCGTAGACGAAGCCTCGGCAAATGTCCCTGCCCGAGCCGGCTTTGGGCAAGTGCTGACTAGGCAGCGTTGACTTCAAGCATATAATCCGACTGAATTGTGCTTGGTTCTTGATTTCGCTTCAATATGGAAAGGGATCTACAATGGCGGATGCGGACGATTTGGCCAAGAAGAGTATCGACCAGGCGGCACAACACATGCTGCACATAACAGAGCAGAAGGGTGTGGAGACTATCTGGGATCGGTACGAGGCCCAAACTCCGGTCTGCAAGTTCGGCAAGATGGGGATCTGTTGCCGGATCTGCGACATCGGGCCCTGCCGTGTCAGCCCGTTCGAGAAGGGTGCCAAAAAGGGTGCGTGCGGTGCCGACGCCGCCGTGATTGCCTCACGCCATCTTGCCCGCCAGGTCGCCGCCGGTTCGTCGGCCCACTCGGATCATGGCCGCGATATCTGCCACGCCCTGCTGCTGACCGCCCAGGGCAAGGCCGAAGGCTACGAGATCAAGGACACGCAGAAACTCCGCCGTATTGCTGAAGAGTGGAACATCGACGTGGACGGTCGCAGCGATACGGAGATTGCCGTTGACGTCGCCCGGGCCGCCATGAACATGTGGAACCAGGACTCCCAGCCCCTCTACATGTATACCCGCACCCCCGAGGCCACCAGGCAGCGGTGGGAGCAACTCGGCATCGTTCCGCGCGGCATTGACCGCGAGATCGTGCAGACCCTTCACAGCACGCACGAGGGCGTCGACAGCGATTACCGGAACATTCTGCTTACCGCGTTTCGCACGTCGCTGGCCGATGGCTGGGTGGGCTCCATGATCGGCACGGATCTGTCCGACGTCCTCTTCGGATCGCCGAAGCCGATCCGCAGCAAGGCCAACATGGGCGTGATGAAAGACGACCACGTCAACGTGCTGGTCCACGGCCACGAACCGACGCTCTCGGAAATGGTAGTGGCCGCGAGTCGCGATCCGGAGATTGTGGCACTCGCCGAAAAGAGGGGCGCCAAAGGTATCATTGTCGGCGGCATCTGCTGCACGGCCAACGAGATCCTCATGCGTCAGGGTGCGCCGGTCGTGGGGAACTTCATGCATCAGGAACTCGCCGTTGCCACCGGGGCATGCGATCTGATGCTCGTCGACGTGCAGTGTATGATGCCCTCCCTGAGCGACGTGATCGAGCACTTCCACACCAAGCTCGTCACCACCAGCGCCAAAGCGAAGATGCGCGGCGCGACCCACATCCAATTCAGCGAAGAGCGTGGTTACTCGATCGCCAAGGAGATCCTCACGCTGGCCATCGAGAACTACGCGAATCGCGGTGAAACCGATATTCCGCAGGTGACCGAGGATCTCGTAGCCGGCTTCACCGCGGAGAATATCTCCCAGAATCTCGGCGGCACGTACCGGCCCAGCTACCGCCCGCTGAACAACGGCATCATCGAAGGCCGACTGCGTGGCATCGCCGCCGTGATCGGTTGCAACACTCCCCAGAAGACCCAGGACAAGAGCCACTGGGAGATGGTGACCGAGTTTCTCAAGAACGACGTGCTCGTGGTCCAGACGGGCTGCTCTGCTCATGCGTCGGCCAAGCGCGGGCTGCTGCGACCCGAGGCGGCCGCCAAGTATGCCGGGCAGGGGATCCAGGAGATCTGTCGCGCCGTCGGCATCCCGCCCATTCTGCACCTGGGAAGCTGTGTGGACAACTCCCGCATTCTGGTGGCGCTGTGCGAAATGGTCAACGAAGGCGGCATCGGAAAAGAACTATGCGAACTGCCTATCGCAGGCGCCGCGCCCGAAGCCATGTGCGAGAAGGCCATCGCGATCGGGTTCTACTGCGTCGCCTCCGGAGCTTACGTGAACTACGCCCCGGCGATGCGAGTTTCGGGCTCGCCCGACGTGGTGAAGTTCCTGACCGAAGACGTGGTCGAGCTCACCGGCGGGCAATTCGACTTCGAGGAGGATCCGGTCCAGGCAGCCCGGAACATGATCGATCACATCGATCGCAAACGCAAAGCGCTCGGTCTGGGACCCACCAAGTACCCGGTCCCCTACGAAGGCCAGCAGGACGTGAGTGCACGCAGCAGCGGTTCCTCCCGCGCCTACGAACCCGCGGCCGTCGGCACCGGCACGAAGCAAGTGTGTCCCGGTAGCCCCGGTGCCACCCCGGCCATCGAGGAGTAGAAACCGGGGAACACGGTCGCGAAACACCCTTTTTCAACGGGCTGTTGGATTATATCGCTTTTCAGATGGCCCGCTTGGCTATACAATCACGCTTGCTGCAACGCCACTCCTGGCCGAACGGTTCCTGGGAGAGTGATATGAAGTTTCGTGTGATACGAAGCATAATGATCGCGGGGCTAATGATGGGCTCGATCGACAACGCGCCGGCGGCCGAGCCCGAAGAACCTGCCTCCGGCTGTTTGCAGTGCCATCAGGGCATCGAGTCGATCCGCCAGAGCGGCTCGGGCATGATGGAAGCGATCCTCGAAGAGGGGGAGAACCGGGATGACCCGGCCGGCTGCGTGGTCTGTCACGGCGGCGATCCGACGGCCACCGAAAAAGACGCCGCACACGGCGGAAACGACTTCTACAGCGATCCCGGCAGCTCCTGGGTCAACAAGAATACGTGTGGCACTTGCCACCGGGCGCATGTCCGCGTGCAGCAGCACAGCCTGATGATGACCGAGGCCGGCAAGATTCAGGGCACCGCCTGGGCCTTCGGCGCCATGACCGGCTACAAACACAAGTGGGGCAACTATGACGTCGTCAACCCCGGCAAACTGAGTTCCCGGCTGGGAACCGACGCCTATCGCAACTACATGGAACAACTGGCAATCCTCGACCACAAGGACCCCGCCAAGCGAAACGTCTTCGTCCAGCAGCACGAGGCCCTGCCCAAAGCTCCGGAATTGGACGAGGTGGCCGAGCATCCCGAACAGGCCGCCTTTACCTATCTTCGCAATCAATGTCTGCGATGCCACCACGCGGTGAAGGGGCGCCAAGAACGAGGCGACTATCGCGGCATGGGCTGCTCATCGTGCCATGTCCCCTACGGCAACGAGGGACTCTACGAGGGTGGCGACGAGTCGATCCCCCGCGACCAGCCAGGCCACATGCTGGTCCACACCATCCAGGGCACCCGAGACGCCAAGGTCAAGGTCCATGGGCACGAGTATTCCGGCATCCCCGTGGAGACCTGCACGACCTGTCACGACCGCGGCAAACGGATCGGCGTCTCGTTTCAGGGCCTGATGGAAACTTCTTACGAGTCGCCCTACACCGAAGACGGCAGCCACCAGCCCGCCCTGCACACGAAGCACTACATCGCCATGCACCAGGACATCCACTACCAGAAGGGGATGACCTGCCAGGACTGCCACACGTCAATCGACGTCCACGGCGACGGGTTCCTGGCAGCGGCCAATCTGGCGGCCGTGGAGATCGAGTGCAGCGACTGCCACGGCACGCCCGAGTCCTATCCCTGGGAGCTACCGCTGGGATACATGGACGAGTTCGCCATGTCGCCCAAGACGGGCTCGCCACGCGGTACGGCCAAGGAGCTTGGTTCTCACGTACGCGACGGGATGAAATACGCGGCCAAGGACGGCTACCTGCTCTCTGCCCGGGGTAATCCGTTGACCAATGCCGTTCGTAGCGGCAAGCAAGTGCTCGTACACACCGCCGGCGGCAAGGACCTGACGCTCGAGCCGTTGAAGTTGATCGCCGAGCAGAAGGCTCTCAGCCTTGCCGGTCTGGTCGCCATGAAATCGGTCCGGGGCCACGTCAGCAAAATGGAATGCTACACGTGCCACGCCTCCTGGACGCCGCAATGCTACGGCTGCCACGTGAAAATCGACTACTCCGGCGGCCGGGAGAGCTTCGACTGGCTGGCGGCCGGACACCAGCATGAGCAGCCGGAGTGCCGAGCCGATCGCGGCGAGACGGACTACGACACGAAGTACGGTGCGAAGATCCCCGGCACCGTCCACGAAGAGCGGTCGTTTCTACGCTTCGAGGAACCGGCCTTGGGCGTCAACGGCGAAGGCCGCGTTACGCCGGTTGCGCCGGGTTGCCAGGTTGCCGCCACGATCATCGGCGGCGACGGCAAGCCGATCAAGCTCAACCACATCTTCCGCACCACGCCCAACAGCGAAGGCTCGGGACCGGAGGGACAGCTTTCGCTCGACATGAGCCCGCTGCACCCGCACACGATAACCAAGGACGCCCGTGGCTGCGAGTCGTGCCACGCTTCCACCAAGGCGCTCGGCTATGGAATCGGCGGCGGAAAGCTCGTGCGTCCGTGGGACAAGCGGGTGGTGGTCGACCTGGAAACGGCCGACGGCCACGTCCTCCCCGAGAGCGCCCGCACGCAGATGGCACCGATCGAAGGGCTTACCGACGATTGGACTCGGTTCGTCAGCGAAGACGGCAAACAGTTGCAGACAGTCGGGCACCACTTCCGGCTCTCACGACCGCTCAACAACCAGGAGCGGGCGCATATCGACCGGCGCGGCGTCTGCCTCTCCTGCCACCAGGAAATCCCCGACCGATCGCTGGCGGTCAGCCTGATGCACCATGTGGCCAAGTACACCGGGCAGATTCCCGAGACCACCGAGGAGCACGGCGATCTGCTGCACTACAAGATCCTGCTGTTGTCGGCCTGGATGCAGGTGGGTTTGGCCGCGGGAGTCCCCCTGGTGTTCACACTTGCCGCGTTGTACTATTGGCGGCGTCGCAGACGGCGCAACGCGTGAATGAATATGCGAGACGCGACAACCGAAAAGCCCGCCCGCTGCGTCGGTGGGATCCCCCGAATGCAATTCGTGGGCTTTTGCTGATTTGGCGGAGTGTCCGCAGCCGCACCTTGGTGTCGCAACCCGGCATTCTTGACAGGAAACGTAGATCACATATTATTAGTAGGAGTAGGCATTATTATCCACGGGCACCCATACGGAGGGCTTGGCGCCCTCTTTCCCGAGCCGTGCCGGTTCGAGCAACCCACCACCTGTTGCCCTGACGCCAAGTCCAGCTCGTTTCCGGATGGGGCCCGTGGAAGTCGTCGTCGAGGACGACAAGATTCGGGGGCTGCGATGCCAGAAAGTGCTTTCCGTCTTCGACGAGCAAGGGCGGTTTTCGCCTGAGTTCGACGAGCAGGATCGGCGCGTGATCGAGGGCGACACCGTCATCTTCTCGATCGGACAAGCCTCCGAGCCGCCCTTTCTCGGCGCGATCGAGGGCGTGCAACACGAGCGGGGTATCCTGAAAGTGGATCCCCAGACCAAGCAGACCGCGATGGAAGGCGTTTTCGGCGGCGGCGACGTGGCCTCCGGGCCCGGGCTGTTCATCAACTGCATTCAGGACGGTTCGCTCGCGGCGCTGGCGATCGACGCCTACATGCAGGGGACCACGCTCCAGAGAAAACGGCGCGAGGTCGAACACTGCCCCTTGCCCCGCCCTGATTCTGCGGATCGCAATCGTCTGCGTGCTCTGCTCGATCGTGGTGTCGGTGCTCTCGATCGCTTTCGACGCGCCGCTGGAGGAACCTGCCAATCCGATGCAGTCGACCAACCCGGCGAAGGCGCCATGGTACTTCCTGGGGCTCCAGGAACTGGTCGGCTACAACGCGTTTGTCGGCGGCTTGACGATCTTCCTCACCAGCCAGCGCCGATTGAGGATCGTCGACCAAAAACCTCCCGCGGAGATCACCCGTCGGTCTCAACAAAGGGGTCAGGACTCATTGATTACAGTTGCGGGGGGCACCATTAAAGGGGTCAGGACTCATTGATTGCAACTCACCAGGGCCCACCCAAGGCGAGAAGGGGCCAAAAGAAGGCCAGGACTCATTGTTTACAGCTTGTGATTGCGGTAGACTGTCATAATGCCCAGACCGACACGTGCCGATGAGGCTGGCGGCCTCTACCATGCCCTCAATCGAGGCAACGCTCGC
>JABMRB010000677.1 GCA_013202865.1 Candidatus Nealsoniibacteriota bacterium
CATCAACGCGCGGCGCACGCCGTCGTCGGCCATTTGCCGCAGCGTGTCGCCCAGCAGCGGATGCCAATGCCGATTTCCCCAATATACGGGCAAGGCAGGCCCGTTGGCGTTGAGTTCGCTGAGCAACGCGGCCAGCAAGGCGCGGTTTTGTGCGTTGATCGGGCTTACGCCGTCGAAGAGTTGATAATGCTCGGCAACCGCCAGAAGCCGCTCTTTCGGAACTCTCCTGCCGCGGACCACGTTCTCCAGGAAAGGAATCACGTCCTCCGGCCGTTCCGGACCGCCGTAAGAGGCCAGAATAATCGCATCGTAGGTAGGAGGCACGGCAGTGTACCGGGCTGGGGTGAAAAGGCAAATGGTTGCAAAATGACAAAGCACGAACATCGAATGACGTGAAGGCCAAAACTTCGTCATTCGTCATTCGTGCTTCGTCATTTCCCCATTCGTCATTTCTTCCGCGATCATCTCGAATATCTTCTCCGGCGAGGCCATGCGTCCGGGGCCGCGGGTGCCGCAGCTTAGGTAACCGTCCTCGGGATCGATCAGGACGACGCCGTCGGCGCGGAGTTGCTCGACGTTTCGCTGCACGGCCGGTTTCTCCCACATCCGTGTGTTCATCGCCGGGGCCATCACCACCGGACCGTCGAACGACAGCAGCAACGTGCTCAACAGATCGTCGGCCAGACCAACGGCGGCCTTGGCCAGCAGATTGGCGGTGGCCGGTGCCACGCAGAGCAACTCGGCCGCGTCGGCCAGTTCGATGTGCGGATGAGTGCCGGGTCCTTCCCGGCCGGGGGCAATGGCGCCGAACACTTTGGTCAGCACGGGCCGTCCCGTGAGCGCCTCGAACGTCTTCGGGCCGACCAGTTTCGTGGCCGAGCGGGTCATCACCACCGACACGCCGGCGCCCGCCTGGACCAGCTTGCTGACCAGGGCGGCCGTTTTGTACGCGGCAATACCGCCGGTGACACCGACGAGCAGTTCACGACCGTTCATGGGGCTACAGATTGCGGAAGTCCAGCTCGGTCGGGCCGCCCTCTTCGGTACCGGCCGCCACTTGAACGTTCATTTCCGTATCCAGATAGATCTTGTCGGCGAGGATCTCCTGGATCACGATTTCCATCTTGTTGTTCGTGTCGAGTTCGACCAGCGCTCGGGCGCCGGAGTTCAACGCGACCATGCGCTTTTGGATCAAGGTCGACAGCTTGAAGCGCCCTCCGACTTTGTTGACAATTCGTTCCTCTCGAAGCTCATCGAGCATTTCGGGTAGTCTCCGATTCTTGGGTCAAGATATCACAGATCTCCTGCACCGCCCGATCCACCTCGTCGTTGACGACTTGGTAGCGATACCGGTCGGCCAGGGTCAATTCACGCTTGGCTTGGTTGAGTCTTCGCTTGACGGCTTCTTCGGCTTCTGTCCCGCGGCCTCGGAGCCGACGTTCGAGTTCTTCCAGTGAAGCGGGTCGAATGAAGATGGAGAGGGCGTCGCCGTAGCGTTGCATTACGGAGATCGCCCCCTGCACGTCAATCTCTAAGACTACCCATTTCCCCGCATCCAGGCTAGGGGTAACTTCGCTCAATAACGTTCCGTACCAGTGGCCCCGACCGAAAACCTCGAAACATTCCAGGAACCCACCCCCCTGGCGTGCTAGATCGAACGCATCTTGCGTGAGGAAGTGGTAGTCCACGCCGTCCACCTCCCCCGGCCTTGGGGGGCGAGTCGTGGCCGAAACACTCCGGACCAACGGCAACGAGCACTGCTGAAAGACCCCGCGCAACAGCGTTGTCTTGCCCGCACCGGAGGGCCCCGAAACGATCACGAGTCTTCCGCAATCGGTCGCCGACATGATTACTCGGTGTTGCAGTTACTCGACGTTTTGGATCATCTCACGGATCCGTTCGACGACCGCCTTGATTTCGATCACGTGCTTGGCGATTTCGACGTCGTTGGCCTTGGACCCGATCGTGTTGATCTCGCGAAACATCTCTTGAGTGACGAAATCGAGCTTCTTACCCGACGCCTCCGGCTGTTGCATGATCGCGGAAAACTGTTCCAGGTGACTGTAAAGCCGGACAATTTCCTCGGAGATATCGCTGCGTTCGGCGAAGAAACCCACCTCGCGGATCAAATCGGCCGGGTCGAGGACGATCTCCCTCGCAGCCAACAACGTGCTGATCCGCTCCTCCAGCCGCTGGCGATAAGCGTCGGCAACCTGCGGCGACCGCTGCTTGATCTGCTCGAGTTCGGCGACCGCCGCCTCGCGGTTGGCTTGCAGATCGACGGTCATGGCCTGGCCTTCTTCCATCCGCATTTGGGCGAGGTTCTCCAGGGCCTCCTCCACCGTCTCGCGAATCAAGGGCCAATCGCCCGCACAGTCGGCCCGGCAACCGGTCTTCTCGTCGATCACACCCGGCAGCAACAGTAAAGACTCGACGGACAACTCGCCGGACGTTTTCCGCTGCTGCTGAAGCGATTCGAGCTGTCGCTGGTAGTTGCCGAGCACGTCGGCGTTGATTCGGAAGTCGTCCGGCGAGGCGCCCCGTTCGACGCGAACGGTCACCTGGATCGTGCCCCGACGGATCCGCTGGCGAACGATCTTCTCGATTTGGGGTTCCAGTGCAGCGTAGCCCTCGCCGAGGCGGACGCTCAGCTTGAAGAAACGGCTATTGACCGTTCGCGTCTCGACGGTCACGGCCAGTCCATCCTGCCGACGGCGCGCCTCACCAAAGCCGGTCATACTCAAAAGCAAAGCAGGGTACTCCCGTTACCGATGGGGCATGGACTGCGCGATAAGAGTCCGTGTTATTCGTCTTTCGCCGGCTTCTCGGTCTCATCGGCGGGGCCGGGAGCGACTTCTCCGGCGGTCACGGTCTTGGCGTCGGCACCGACGTTCAGCAAGCCCTTCGCCGCGCCACCGCCCGAAAACCACATGGTGAAGACACACAGGAGGATCCAGAAAGTGGCCACGCCGATCGTGATCTTGGTGAACAGGTCGCCGGCCTTGGTGCCGAATGCACTTTGGCCGCCCATACCACCGAATGCACCGGCCAACCCGCCGCCCTTGCCGCGCTGGATCAGGACCAACACGATCAAAACAAACGCGGTAAGCGACAACATGAGCGCAAATAGCGTCGAAACCCAACCTGACATAATGTTCCCTCTCTCAAACCTGCCATGGACATCGCTGGGGACGCCCCCGGCCGAGTCCCCATTCTTTCGGGTGGGACCCTATGAACCCGCTCCGGCAATAATCCCTATAAACGAATCGACTTTCAAGGCGGCTCCGCCGACCAAGGCACCGTCGATATTCGGTTGGCCGATCAATTCGGCCGCGTTATCCGGCTTCACGCTTCCGCCGTATTGGATGCGGACCACCTCGGCCACTTCGTCATTATACCGTTGAACCATGATCTTGCGAAGGTCGAGATGGACTTCCTCCGCCTGTTGGGGGGTTGCCACCTCGCCGGTGCCGATGGCCCAGACCGGCTCGTAGGCGATCGTGATCTGCTGCATTTGCTCTGCTGAGATCCCTGCCAGCGAGCCCTCGAACTGGCGGCGGATCACTTCCATCGTGGTGCCCGACTTGCGGTCGGAGAGCAATTCGCCGACACAGACGATCGGTAGCAGGCCCACTTCCAGGGCGGCCAGGACCTTCTTATTGATGTCTTCGTCCGTTTCTCCCAGCACGTGCCGGCGTTCGCTGTGTCCGAGGATCACGTACTTGCACCCGATGTCGCAGAGCATGGCCCCGCTGATTTCGCCGGTGAAGGCCCCCTTGGGCTCGTGATACATGTCCTGGGCCCCCAGGGCGACATTCGAGCCGGCCACCGCTGCGGCAACCGCATCGAGGTAAAGGCTCGGCGGGCAAATCGCGATGTCTACGCCGTCCGTGCCAGCGGCTTTTTTCACCAAACCTTCGGCCAAGGCCACCGCAGAGGCCCGATCCAGGTTCATCTTCCAGTTTCCGGCAATAAACGGGCGTCGCATCGATCTGACTCCTCAACTCGCTGTGTTTCCTGTCGTTTTCCGACAATCCTCAATATGCACCAAGTCGGCATTTCGGGCACTACCGGTCAGTAGATCCCCGCTGAGCCGACCAGAACCTCGCATTCTACACGTCCTGGCGATGGATTGGAACCCGTGTGGTGACGCACGCCCAACTTGGCGACTCATGTTGGATCCCACCCCCGCAGGTGTTGGGTGCTCGCCGCAAGATGGATGCCCTCACGTCAGGAACGAGTAACCTACTATTTTCTAGTTGTCCTTCCGGCCACGCGAAGGCCGTCCTCCCTCCCAAGGGGGGTATGCGTGCGGTGGTCCGTTGCGTGTCGATAGGAACTGACTGGATCGACTCGAACAGGTAGAAGAGGTTTTCACGCGATTCCATGGCTTCCCAAGTCGGTTTCATCTCGGTAGACACCTGTTGCGGCGGCGACGTTCCGCACCCGATCTGTCAGACGCCTGGCGACACGGTCGCTCGGTCGCCGTTGCACTACGACCTCGCCTGGTTGAACGTCGTTTGCGGTGCGTTTGGCCATCGGCCTTATGTTCTCGTGGTCAGAGACGGCGACCGCGTGGCTGGCGTGTTGCCGCTGGTATTGGTGAAGAGCTTGTTGTTCGGTCGGTTTCTGGTGAGCCTGCCCTATGTGAACTCCGCCGGCGTGATTGCCGATGACGATGCCGTCGCGACGGCGCTGATCGACCGGGCCGTGCAGCTCGCCGACGAACTGAACGTACGGCACCTGGAGTTGCGGCACGAACGGGAGTACAAGCATCCGGCCCTGGCACATCAATTGACCACCAAGGTCCACATGCGTTTGGAGTTGCCGGCGACGGCCGACGCGTTGTGGACGCAGTTCAAGGCGAAGGTGCGAAACCAGATCCGCAAGGGCCAGCAGCAGGACTTCACCGTAGCATGGGGCGGCCTGGACGTGCTCGACGACTTCTACGACGTATTCGCCCGAAACATGCGCGACCTGGGTACCCCCGTTTTCGGCCGTCGTCTGTTTCGCAACATCCTGACCGAGTTCGGAGACCGTGCGGAGATGTGCGTGGTACGCAACGGGCGCCAGCCGATCGCGGCCGGGCTACTGGTTCACGGCGGCCGGATGACCGAAGTTCCGAGTGCCAGCTCGCTACGGCAGTACAACCGAACCAACGCCAACATGCTATTGTACTGGAATCTGCTACAGCGGGCGATCGAACGAGGGCAAGCGGTCTTCGATTTCGGTCGCAGCAGCATCGACGGCAACACGTACCGATTCAAGAAGCAATGGGGCGCGAAGCCGGCCGACGCCGTATGGCAATACTACGTCCGCAAGGGCGATTTCGAGCAGATGCGTCGCGAGTCGGGCAACTTCGACCGATTGATCGGTCTATGGCGTCATCTACCGGTCGCGCTAACCCGGCTGATCGGCCCGATGATCGTGCGGGGTATCCCTTGACGAGTTCGGGGTCAGACTCTAAATATTCAATTTAACCTTCAGCAAGAATCTCCTCCTGAAGTCGGGCAAGCGTCTGCTGCAACGCGGGGTCTTGCGAGGCCTGGTCCTCGCGGAAGCGGCGGCGGGCCATGCAGACGGCCATGGATGTGATCTTGCCGAAGTGCTGGCCGATCTGACGCTGGTTCAGGACCGTGTGTCGACAGGCTAACTCCAACGCCACCGCTTTCGCCGGGCCGGCACGCCGGCCGTGCTGCTGTAGGTCGGCCGCGTCAATCTCGTACTCCGCAGCCACCGCAGCGATGATCCGTTGCAGATCGACTTGCTCGCGCGGCAACGCCACGTCCCGGTCGGTCACTTGGCCCGTACGACGACGCTTGAAAGTTCGCTCGATCTGGGCCACGAACTTCTGCGAACCAATGGCGTGCCGGCTCGCCCGCATCGCCTCCAGCAACGGCCCGTCGTCTTCCATCACGGCCGATCGGACGTAACCGCGGTAATGCCGCCGGGCGGCCGTAGCCGATCGGGCGAAGATCTTTCGCAGGTCGTAGCAGATCCACGGTTCCTCGGCCGCGGCCTTCGCGTAGCCCGGGTAGCTGCTGAAACGGAATGCTTCGAGCTGGCGGACCCGCTGCAATTTATTCAGCCGACGGGCAGCGTTGGTTCTTACCGGGTTGAGGTGGATGTAGCGCGACAGCGAGACGAGATACTCGTCGTCCTCGACGATCTTCGCCCGGTAGCGGCCCTGGAACGTGTGGCCGGGGCGGCGATGTTTGTAGCGGAAATAGAGCGAGTAGCTGGTGTTCAGCCGCTGCATGAACCGGGAGAGGTTCGCCCGGCGGGTCTTCGCCAACAGATGGTAGTGGTTGTCCATCAGGACGTAGCCGTAGAGGACGACGTCGTAGGTGGTGAGGTTATCGCGCAACTGCCGGAGGAAGCGGAGACGATCGTCGTCGCCGAAGAAGATCCGCTTCCGGCCGTTGCCGCGCGACATCAGGTGGTACAAGCCACCGGCGATTTCCAGGCGAGGAGGTCTTGGCATTCCCCGAAGATAGCGAATCGGGGTAGGGAAGGCAAGGGGCTAAATTGAATATTTAGAGTCTGACCCTGTCTTCGTCTTCGGACCCTGTCTTCTGTGTTCTGTGTCTTCTGTTCTGTGGAAGGTCAGCGTTCGCGTCTCTCTCGTGTCAATCGTGAAAGAGCAGGCTGTTCTCACGGCATCTCGACCGTCTTCACTTGCTCGAATCCCCCCCTCTCCTGGCTAAACGCAAGGCAACTGTGGTGCCGGCGAAAGTCGCTGGGCCATAACACCAGTGATGACCCCAGTGACTCTCATAATATACGGGGGCAGACTTTGGGGAGCACTTCACACCCTCTAGCTGCTGCAGCAGCTTCTTCGCGCGCGGGTCGCCCGTCTTGACCAGAGCCTTTGCTGCTAACCACCGTGTGTATTCGTCTTCGCCCGGCCTGTTGATTACGGCAATCAATGCGTCCCGTATCCGGGGGTCTTTGTGAGCGGGTAGGATTCTCGCCATATCCTCGGCGTTGACTCCCAATACTCCCGCGTCCTGGGATGTCTTGGCCTCCAGAAACACCCTGGCCGCCTCACGCCGGACTTCCGCGTCAGGATCGGCAAGCGCGTCGATCGCGCGGCTATATGCTCGCGGGTTGCTGGAAAGGGCCAACCAGTCCAAGGCGGGCCTCCATACCCACACATGATCCCGCTCGTTTTCAAAGACGGCGATCAACGCGTCGATGACGCGAGGAGACTCATAGCAAATTAGGGACCGAATGGCAGCACGTCGCAATGCGGATTCTTCACTGTCGTTGTTCATAATGGCCAATAGGGTGTCTCTTGCACTGGGCTGCGAAATCGGCCCCAACGCCCAAACGGCCCATTGTCGAAGCTCACGGTCTGATTCTTCCAGCATCGCCTGCAAAACTGGTAACGCTCGCGGATCTTTGATCAAGCCCAATCCACGGGCAGCCGATCCCCGAAGGCCACTCTCATACTCGGTGTTGGTCGCCACCTCCAGTAACGAATCGAAGGCGCGATGGTCTGCAATTTGACCCAATGCGTTGGCCGCGGAACTTCGTGCCGACTCGTCCTGCTTTGTGTCATTAAGCGTGGCAAGCAATGGTCCCACCGCAGAACGGTCTTTGGCCTCTCCCAGCGCCTCGCAGGCAGCTCGCACCACAGATGCACGATCATCCTGCAGCAACCGGATGAGCGAACGAACGGCCTTAGGAGTGCGGATTTCCATGTGATTCACTGCCCAAACCGCCTTATAGCGCACCAGCGGATCATTGTCACCAAGCAGAGTGACCAGTGTGTCCGTGACTCGAGGATCGCCGCTTTCTCCCAGCAAGGCCACTATGATTCGTTTCGTTTCAAGTGTCGCCTCCGGAAGTGCGGCAAGCAGTGACGGAACAGCCGGCTTACCGATCTCCTTGAGTGTGGCTCGTGCCTCCCGTCCTGGTGACGTATGCCGATTCCCCGCTTTGGACTCATCGTCCAGAAGTCGGATCAGGGCTACGATCGCGGGATGAGCTTCGTCCCCCAATTCTCTTAGCTCTTCGGCGGCCGATGCCCGTTCTTCTGCAACAGAAGAGGACGTCTTTTCAATAAGCCTCTTCACTGCGGGACTGGCATCCGCAGGCACACCTTGTTTGCCCGGTTTGACTTGCGAGCCCTGCGGTATCCCTGCCGTGTCCGAGGGCTCGCATCCAAGGACGGAGACGATCAACGCCAGTGCTGGCATCGTGATGCGAACGGTCATTACTGCACTCTCCCTAATTGACGCATGATAGGCAGCAAGGTTGTGTGGACGCCGGTGGCACGAACACTTTGCCGCAATGGGCTCTGCCATTTGACACGCTCTTTCGGCAAATGTGTCCGTGTTGCATCGCAACAAGAGGATTGTACTTCCCGGGTGACTGTGCCACAATACGGCCATGCCCGGACGACGTATCTAGGATGACGAGTTGCACGCGCAGTTCGTCAGGTCTTCCTGCTACCGACGTCGAGCGCGCAATTAAAGAAGCTTGTGCGCGGCCGATTGGCCGGCTACCTAGCCTGATTGTGATTTCCACTTCTCCCCGCATTGCAGTACCCGATGCGGCTGCCCCAGACGGCGGCAGGCGGCGACGAACGGGGCGGGGGTGGCCGTGTTGAAACGGAACATGTCGTAGTGGCATGGGATGGCTAGCCTCGCACCGATGGCGTGGGCCAACTCGGCCGCTTCTTCGCCGGTAAGGTTGCCCGGCACGCCACGCTCAGGTGCGCGGCCGTTGATTGGTAGCAGCGCTACGTCGACGTTCATCGGCCGCAGACGCTCTATCATGCCGTCGTAGGGTATCGTGTCGCCGGCGTGATAGATGCTCCAGCGGCCGAATCGGACGACGTAGCCGAGATACTTGCATCGGCCCTGCTCGTCGCGGTCGATCGTTTCGTGGGCTGCCGCGACGCCGCAGAATTCCAGAGCGGCTAGCTCCACCCGTTGCCCGTCGTCCAGACCGATCGGGCCGTCGGGCGCGATGCCGAGTCGCTCGGCAGTCGCCGCTCGGGCGGCCTCGGGGATTAGAAGTTGTAGATTCGCGTTGGCCTGAAAAAGCGGTAGCAAGGTTTCGGCGTCGAGGTGGTCGGTGTGGGCGTGCGACGAGGTAACCACGTCGATGAAGTCGAGCCGGGCCGGGTCGACGCCGATTGCGGTCATCCGGTCGTGCGGGCGGTCGGTCCCGGCGTACTTGCGTCGTAGCGAATCCGAGAGATAAGGATCGAATAGCACGCTGCCGGCGCGGCATTGCAGCAGGAAGCCGCTTTGCCCGAGCCACCAGAGGGCGAACCCGTCGCCAACGTCGGTGTGTGCCACGTCGGCCAGGAGCACGTCGTCCTTTTGTGCCGGCTGGATCACGGCTCGGTATCGGCGTGGGCGGTGGTTTGTGAAGTGGACTTGGGCAGCGTGACAGGCACCTCCAGCGTGAATCGGCTGCCGCGGCCCGGGGCGCTGGCAACGGTAATCCGCCCGCCGTGCTCGTTGAGGATTTTCTGGCTTACGGGCAGGCCGAGGCCCGTGCCGCGGCTCTTCTTGGACGAGGCGAACGGGCTGAAGAGTTGTGCGAGTTGGTCGGTCGGAATGCCCGGGCCGTCGTCGATGACCACGATCTGCACGAGCGTCTTCTCGGTGAGGTACTTCGATTGCACGTCGATTTTTCCGGGCTGTTCGGTTTCGCCGATCGCTTCGACCGCGTTGGTAACGACGTTGAGCACGGCGCGGTGGAGCCCGTCGGGGTCGAAGACCATGTCGGGCATGTCGTCGGCCGGTCGCCATTGCAGGTCGATCTCCAACTCGCCGCAGCGGACTTGCATCAGCTCGACCACTTCGCCGACCACGTCGTTGATGTTGGCTTGTGTGAGTTCGGGCTCGCGCTCCTTGCTGAAGGTGAGCATGTCCATCACCATGTCGGAAATCTTCTTCTGGTTCTTCTCGACGATGTTCCAACCCTTGTCGATCACGGTTTCGTCGTGGTCGGCGAGCCCCATCTCGATCAGGTAGCTGCCGCCGCGGATCCCCTGGAGGATGTTCTTGATGTGATGCGAGAGCGTGGCGACGGTTTGCCCGACGGCCGCCAGTCGCTCGGCCTGGACCATGGCGGAATAGTATCGGGTGTCTTCCACGGCCAGGGCGGCCTGATGGGCAATGGCGATCATCAGCTTGAGGTGATCTTCGGTGAACTTGGTGGTGCCGCCCTTGCGGATGATCTCCTGGGGTGAGCTATGCGTGTCGATGTAGATGGCCCCGACGACGTCGTAGCGGCCACGCAACGGCACGCAAATCGCTTCGCGGACACCCATCTTGACGATGCTGCCGGTCGGGTTCCAGCGTTCGTCCTCGCGGGCGTCGCTGGTCAACACGCCCTCGTTCCGCTCGGTCACGTAGTCGAGGATCGTCTTGCTGATGCTGATCTTCTCGTCGGAACGAACGCCCTCGCGTGTGCGGCGGACCTTCGGTTGCAAGGCCTTGCTCTGCGGATCGACCAGCATGATGCAGCCGCGGTCGGCCTCGACCCACTCGAATATCAACTCCATGATCCGGTGCAGCAACTGGTCGATGTCGAGCGTGTGGCTGACGGCCAGGGCCGTGCGATACATCACCTGCAAGTTGCTGCGTGCCCGGGCGAGCCATGGATTCTGCGGAAACTCGGCCTCGCCGCCGAAAATTTCGCTGCTCTCTTCGTGCTTGACCGAGTGGATGATGTGCGACTGTTCCTCGGCCGGTTCGACGGAAGTGATGCTGATCGTCTTGGTCAGATCCTCTTCGGAGGCGTCGGCCGGCCCCGTGTAGAGCATTAGGGTGCGGCCCACTTGGATCTGGTCGCCGCTGGAGAGCAGATGCCGTTGGGTACGCCGCCCGTTGACGAACGTGCCGTTGGAGCTATTGAGATCGGAGATCGCGAAATCTTCATCGCTACGCCGGAGTTCGGCGTGTTGGCGCGAGACTTCGGTATCGTGGACCTGGATCGAGCTGGCAGAGTCGCGCCCGATGCGAAACAGGGACTCCTCCAACTCGAAGCGCGTGCCCTGATCGTTTCCGCGAATCACAAACAGCGACGGCACGGCCGAGACTCCCCACGACGAGTCACCCGCGATCGGCCTTCCGGGACCGAGCCGATCGCACACGGTGGCCCGACGCCTCCGCGTCATGCACTTCGCGCAAGGTCCCGTGGGCCAGTATCCAGTATCTCTTCAATTCTACGGATCAGCGGCCCGTAGTGATAGGGCTTGGGGACAAATTCTCCCGGCGGCAAGTTGCCACGACCGCGCCGCAACGTACCCAGCATGACCAGCGACGTGCCCTCGACACGCGACTGCCGGGCGAACGGGGCGGCAAGCTGCTCCGGTTCGCCGGCGTTCAACTCGAGGTCGAGCACGACCAGATCGGGGTGGTTTTGCTGAGCCAGTTTGAGTCCCGGCTCGGCCCCTTGTGCTAAGAAAGTGCGTACACCCCGACGTTCCAGGGCCGTTCGGAGCACCTCCCGGGTCTCTTCCGACGGATCCACAATCAGGACACTCGGCTGACCGTCCAATGTCTCACCCTCCATGGTAAATGCCGTCCGGACCTCCCTGTCCAGACGAAAAACGCTGCCTCGCGGGCTCGCCTGCCCGTGAGGAAGCCGAAGAATAGCGTGCCCGGCCGTGCGTGTCAAAGCGAGTTGTTGACTTGACCGGGCCGCCGCGGTGGAAGACAATTGGGGAATCGCGCCGGAAATCCCGCCGTAGCTACCTAGCTTTCCTGGTTTGCCGCGTTGAAACTGAGCTTCTTTCGACCACATGGGCCGCTTGCGGCTTAGCAACGTTCTGCGAGAAACTGCTAAGCCGCAAGCGGCTGTTACCCGAAAACCCAACCACCGAACGAAAAACCATGAAACTCTCCGCCGCACGTCCCCGCCTACTGCCCCGGGTTTATCTGGCCTGCATGCTCGCTCTGCTCTGGACCGCCACATCGGCGCCGTTTGCCGTTGCGGCGGACGAGGCGGCGGCGGCGGTCGAGAAACGGCTTGCCGACGCGGCCCGGTACCTGTCAAGCGAGGAACTCGAGGGCCGCGGCGTCGAGACCAAGGGGTTAGAGCTGGCCGCGAAGTACATCGCCGAGCAGTTTGAGCAGGCCGGGCTGAAGACCGATCTGTTCGACGGGACCCCGATGCAGGAGTTCAAGTACACGACCTCGGCCAAGATCGGTCACGACAACAAGATGACGCTCGTCGGCCCCCCCGGCGATGACGAGCCGGTGTCGATCGAATTGAAGCCGCTCAGAGACTTTGCCCCCATGTCGGCCAGCGGGGGCGGCAAGTTCGATCTGCCGTTGGTTTTCGTCGGCTACGGCATTACGGGCACGCAGGAGAAGTACGACGACTTTGCCGGCGTGGACGTCAAGGACAAGATGGTGGTGATCCTCCGCCACGAGCCGCAACAGGACGATCCCGAGAGCGTATTCAACGGCACGAAGGACTCCGCGCACGCCCCGTTGCGGCGGAAGATCGCCAATGCCTTCGAGCACGGAGCGGCCGGCGTGATCTTCTGCACCGACCGCGTCGAGGTCGACAAGAACCTGGCCAGGATGCGGCGCGGGTGGCAGAAGGCGCTCGATCGGCTGGCCGCCGAGCACGCCAAGTTCAAGGCCGTCGAAAACCCCACGATGGAGCAGATGGAGATTCAGCACGAGCGGATTGAAGAACTGATCGGCCAGGTCCAGGCGTGCGGCGAGTGGGTGAAGGAGCGGGTCGACCCGGTGCAGTCGTTCGCGACCGGCGGCAGCAATCCGCGGCCCATTTTCCCGGTCGTCCACTGCCGTCGCGAAGTGCTCGACCGGGTCGTGCGTGCGGCCCTGGACACCGACCTGGCAACGCTCGAACAACAGATCGACAAGGGCCTGACGCCGCAAAGCCGCGAGTTGACCGGCTGGCGAGCCACCGGCCGGACCGACGTCGCCCGCGACGAGATTGCGATCAAGAACGTCGTCGGCGTGCTCGAAGGCGAAGGCCCATTGGCCGAGGAGACGATCGTGATCGGCGCCCACTACGATCACCTCGGCTACGGCCGCGGCGCCATGAAAACGGTTTACAACGGGGCCGACGACAACGCCTCGGGTACGGCCGCGATGATCGAGATCGCCCGGACGTTGACCGCCCGCCAGGAGAAGCTCCGCCGGCGGATCGTCTTCATCGCCTTCACGGCCGAGGAGCGGGGGCTGGTCGGCAGCAGGCACTACGTGGACCAGCCGATGGTGCCGTTGGAGAAGACCGTGGCGATGCTCAACCTCGACATGGTCGGGCGGCTGCGGGACGACAAGCTAATGATCTTCGGTAGCGGCTCGGCCAAGCAGTTCGACGGGTTGCTCGAGCGGCTCGGGCCGGAACACGGCTTGGAACTCGTCACCCAGTCCAGAGCGTTCGGCTCCAGCGACCACGCCTCGTTCTCTGCCAAGAAAATCCCGGCGATGCACTTCATCACGGGCAAGCACACGGACCTCCACAAGCCGACCGACGATTTCGAGAAGCTCAACGTACCGGGGATGCGTCGCGTGGAACGGCTGGTTGCGGACGTGGCCGTCGAGTTGGCCAACGCCGACGCGCGGCCGGAGTACGTCTCGACCGGTCCGCGGCCAAGTCGCGGCGGCAACCGGCCGTACCTGGGCACGATTCCCAACTACTCGGCCGAGGGCCCCGGCTACGCCGTCAGCAGCGTCGTAAAGGACAGCCCGGCCGAGAAGGGCGGCGTCCGCGACGGCGACGCGATCATCCGTTTCGGCACCGCCAAGATCGGCGGTCTGGTAGACATCGTCGCCGCGCTGTCCAAGCAGAAGCCGGGCGACCGCGTCAAAGTCGTCGTCCGTCGCGGCAAGGAGGAGATCACGCTGGAAGTTACGCTGGCCCCGCCACGGTAGTGGGGTAGTGGGGTAGTGGGGTAGTGGGGAGGGTGGCTGCTGGAACACTATCCCGGGGCCGGGGCGCGACCAACGGTCGCGGCTTTGTGGTGCGCTACTTGCCGATGCAGTATAGCTTGCGTGTTGTGCGGATGAATAACTGGCTGTCGGCGACGCTGATCGTGGAGCGGACTACTTCGCCGTTGGTCGGCTCGTCCATGGAGATCTCTTTGAGGATCTTGCCGTCGTCGGCGTCGACTACGGCGACCTGGCCCTCGAAATTGATGATGTAGATCTTGCCGTCGGCGGCCGTGGGCGAGGCTTCGTATTTCTCGCGTGCCGGGGTGTCGATCGTCCATTTCACCTTGCCGGTAAGCGGCTCGACCCGTGAGAGACATTTGCGGACGTCGCTGAGCACGAAGAAATCGCCGTCGTAGAAGGCCGGCGTGGGGACGTCGGCGGAGATCTCCCGGGCGTCGCGGCTGACCCAGGCCAGGGCACTGTCGTCGAGCAGCCCGGTGCCGCCGGCCTTGACGGCGTAGATCGGATCGCGTTTCGGGGCACAGGCCAGGATCACGCCGCCGCCAGCCACCGGTGAGGGGACCAGCCGCCAATGCCCGATCCGCGAGGGATTCCACGTGCCCCATCGCCAGAGTTCCTTGCCCGTGGCCGGGTCGTGGCCGGTGAGGTCGTCGCCGCCGGTGAGCAGCACTTGCTTGACGCCTTCATGGACAAACGGCGTCGGCGTGGAGAAGGACTCGCGCGATTCGGCCACGGCCTGGCTGGGGCGGACGTGTCGCCAGAGCGTCTTGCCGGTGGCCGGGTCGATGGCCAGCAGGTACGATTCGTTCTTGCGGTCGGCATAGCCGCGCCCTTGCACGGGCACGTCGCGCTGCATGACCGGCAGATAGAGCTTGCCCTCGAACAGCAGAGGCGTGCTGCTGAACGTCCAAAGGAAGGCGAACGTACCGTGATCTTTCTGAATGTTGCGAGCCCATTGTTGCTTCCCGTCCGGGTCGAAGCCGACGAGGTCCCCGTTGCCGTAGAAGAAGATGACGATCTTTCCGTCGGTCACCGGCGAGGGCGAGGCAAACGTGTTGCGGAAGTCCTTGCGAATACCCTGGGCGATTTTGTGCTGCCAGAGCAGCTTTCCGTTGGTACGATCGTAGCAGCTTGCCAGCAGGGTTTCCTCGTTCGCACTGACGTCGGAGAGGTAGACCTTATCGCCACAGACGACCGGCGTGCCGGCGGCCGCGCCCCGCAGGTCGGCGCTCCAAGCGACGTTTTCGGTCGTCGTCCAATCGTCGGGCAGGTTCTTTTCGTCGGTCGACCCGTTGAACAGCGGCCCCCGCCACTGGGCCCAATCACCGGCCCGGGCCATGGAAGTGGTTAGCAGCGCGAAAGCGAGGAACAAGGCAAGTCTCATCGTGGGCGTCTCCTTAGCGGAAGCAAATTCGGGTGGGCATCATCAATTGGCGGCGGGCTAGCCGTGGTTCTTATATACCATGACTTGGACGATCGCCTTGGCGCGCTTCTCGTCGACTTCTAGTTTGCCTTGGAGATCGTCGATGAACTCGCGTTCTTCTTGTTCCACCGTTCCGTCCGCCAGAACGATGTCGATGGCATTGGCAAACACCGTCTCGCGCAGTTCGGGAGGAACTGCCGGGTAGGACTTGTCCAGCAATTTCTCCGGTCCGCCGCGCTTCAGTTCACCCATCAATCGATCCATCATCGAACCGAATTGTTGCTGAGTCAAACGCTCGTAGAGCTTTCTCCGGCCAAGAATCAGATTGATGGTCTGGCCCTCTTCATCACCAATGTGACCGTCGCAAGCCGATGCGCAAAGCAGTACTCCCGCAAAGCCTTCTTGTGGGCCAAAATCCGGCGAGCCAGAAGCCCCATCATCAAGAATATCATCGAAGAGTGACATAGCATTCTCTTTCGTTCAGGAAGGGGCTCGTTCAGGAAGGGATCTCGTTGAGAGGATCTCGGGCTATCGCTAGCCCTTGTTCTTAATAACCATTACCTGGGCGATTGTCTGGGCCGTTTTGGCGTCCATGTGAAGTTTGCCCGTCAAATCGCTCATGAACTGCTTCTCGTCATCTTCAAGCACACCATCGGATAACACGATGTTGCACGCATTTGCGAAGGCTGCCTTACGCAGTTCCTCGGGTAGCGTTTCACAGCAACCGTCCACCAGAACTTCCGGACCGCGTTTCTTCAGAACGCCCATCAGTTTATTCAACACCTGGTTGAACTGCTTCTCGTTGACTCGATGAAAAAGCTTCATCCGAAAGAGTGCGGTGAGCAACTGTTGGAACTCATCTTCGCTAATATGCCCGTCGCAGGCACTGGCGGCAAGCAAGATGCCGGCGAATGACTCTTGCGGAGAAAGCTTGGTACGGGTTTCCAGACCGCTGAACAATACGTCAAAGATCCCCATGTGATGACTCGCCGGTTAGGAGTGAAAGTGTGTGCTAGGAACAATCCAATCAGTCACTGGTTACCCATGTAAGTACGATCCGCGTGAGGGCCAACCGCTACGGATAGCGATTTCAACACCTCATTGCTCCTGATTCTGCCATAGATGGCGATCGTTTTCAACGCACGGGCCGAGATTTCGAGCCGATTTCGCGTCGTACACGTGGGAAACCGCACCCCATGCACCCTCTGGGAGGGGGTGTTCGCTGCCCTCGGCGGCGAACTTGGCTCCGATCATGCAAGAATTGCACTCGAAACGGCTGCCCGCGGTCTTTTAGCGGGCCTTCGACTCGCGTCGCAAGCGATTCCGGGGTGTTGGTAGCCCGGTGGGGGCGTGAGTTGTGGGGCGGCGAGGCGGAGTCTCGGGGTATTGCGTCCCCAGGCGGAGCCTGGGAACGAGAGAGGAACGGCACCTTCTTCTCACTGCCAATGGAAATCACTTCCTGCGTCGCCGGGTATACGCGAGCAGGCCGACGGCGGCGACGGCCAATAGGATGAAGGTGGAGGGTTCGGGGACCAGGTGTAGGCCGCCGCCCAGTTCGTCGCCGACGAGGCGGAAGATGAAGGGGTCGAACGTGTCGTGGGTGCCCTCGGCGGCGAACAGTTGGAGGTGGGCGTTGCCGGTGCGTTCCAGGAAGACCAATTCCAGCGGGTTGGGACCGGCGTCCAGGTGCATCGTGTGCAGGTGCGTGCCGGAGGCGCTCGGTGCGGTCGAGTAATGCCAGCCGCCGATGGCCAGTTCGGCGTAGTCGTTGTGGACGATGGCGAACGTCCACTGTCCGGCCGTGGGAATCTCGAGTTGCGTGGTCGCCCTCAACGCGAAGTAGTCGTCGTCGCCGGGCGTGTCGGTGAGAAACGGAACCGCGATGGTGTCTTCGCTGACGTCGCCGGCCTCCGGGTCGGCCAAGCTCAGGGCAAACAACCGGGCGGTTTCCTCGGCCGCGATCTGCGGAGCACCGGGTGGCAAATCCAGCAGCGATCTGGCGGCCGCGAGGTGGTCCATCGCGATGGTCGATCTTCGCTCCAGGACGTCGAACTTGTGCCCACCCAGAACGGTGTCGAACTCGATAACGCTGGGGATCCGGTGATCGCCTTGTCCGAGCGTCGAGCCTGCCTTGTGATCGTTCCACCCCCAGGGGCGGCTCACGGCAGCGTCTTCTGCTGAGCCGGCGTCGTTCGGTTCTCCGCTGACCCAGCCCTGATACACCAGCGGCGTGCCGTCGATCCACCGGAAGCCGTAGCCGCGCTCAGTCGGTTCGTCGGGAACCTCACCCGCGGGCGGATACGGGCTCGACCAGGTAGCGCCGCCCTCGGCCGTACCGAGTTCGGCGGCCGGATTCCAACCGTCGATCGAACTGACGGCGGTGGCATCGGTCAGGCCGATCCAACAGTCGTCGGAAAGTAGCTGGACCAGGCGGTTCTCTTCTTCGTTGCTAATCGTAACCAGATGGCCGGGAACGCCTGCCAGCGACGTAGCGACCGCGTTGGCCCGGGCCTGGTCCCATGTGGTGCTCTCGCCAAGTTGATAGTAGTGCCCGTCGATCGGACTCAGCTTGGCGGTCAGTTGCGGTTCGTAGCCCTTCCATGCCATATAGAGGTCGCCTATTTCTGGTCCGTTCAGAGCACGGTTGTAGGTACCCAGGGCATAGATAGTTCCTTTTGCCGCATCGTTTCCGTTAGGACGTGAGCCCAGTTTTCCCACTCCGCCATTCGTCACCCACTCACCGACACGTGTATCGGTACCGCGGGAGATCCCGTTGACGAAAAGCTCGTAGTTCCCGTCGGTCCGATTCACGTAGATCACGTGAGTGTCCGTGTTGAATATCGAAGAAGCACCGTCGAATCTGGCGTCTACGAGATCCACCGCGGTGATCCCGAACTTACCGCTCTCAGAAAACTGCTCTAGTTTGTATTCGTTTAGGCCAGCATTGTTCCAACCGTACAGCGACCCCAAACAGATCGACCGGTCGTTGTCCTCCAAGTTGAAGATGAACTCCACAGAAGCCCCGAGATCTTGTGTCCACGGCGCGCCATCGGCGTCCAGGTTGCCATAGTTGATGTTGACGCCGCCGCTGCCGTCGAATATCCAGGTGCTCGGATTGGCAACGACGTTACCGCTTGTCGCTCGGGCCTGATCCTGCCAACGCGTCAAGCTCACACTGGCCTGACTCGAGCTACAGAACGCCAACGTCACGGCCGCGGTCATCACAATTAGCTGTCTCATCGTACTACCTCCTTCAAAGTTATTGGCGGATCGACTTCGCGGTCTACGCTGCCGCGATGCATGTTCAAGTTCTCTTGTGTTGCCGCCGGGCATACGCGAGCAGACCGGCGGCAGCCATGGTCAATAGGATGAGGGTGGAAGGTTCGGGAACGGCGTTAATCACGTCGGGGCCTGCCAGGGTGTTGCCCAGGAGTTGGCTTTCCGTCAGCGCGTAATCATAGATACGGAACTCGTTCCACGAGGCGCTGGCCGTGCGGTCGGCCCATTGCGACCGCCCGAGGAAGTTGTTGTTGTCGATGATGTCCGAGAGCCTGTGCGTCGTGACGGCCCGCCCTTGATAGATTCCATCCTTGTAGAGGCTGACGACGGTCATGCCCTGTGGCCCGACGTTCTGCTCGACGGTCATCGCGATGTGATACTCCCGGCCCAGTGTGTAAGGAGCCATTGCGTCGTCGACGACTGCCTCATCGCCAAACTTGATCCCAGCCCTGTCTCGGTTGACGTCCGTTCCTTGAGTCCACGCCATGAACAGATTGTTCGTGGTGTCCAATCCGAAATCGAAGATCCGCGACCAACCCTGCAGGCCGTGCTGCGTCGCCCAAGTCTCAATGGTCACAGCGGTCATTTCGGCGGTCAACAGATCGCCGGGAAGCTTGACGTAATCCGAATCGCTCTTGTCGCCGCCGTCAAGCGTAACCTGCCCGCCGCCGGCGTTTCCGTCGCGGGAGCCGTGATCGACGATTGTCCCGTGCGCGCCACCGATCGAGTCGGCCAACGTGATTCCAGCCCCACCCGTTTCGCTGAAGCTCCAGCGGTGGATCGGGCCGCCGTCGACCGGGAGTTTCTCCGGAACGCATCCTGCAAAAGCGTCCTTTTCGACGTAGTAGTTGTTGAACACCTGCTGAGGCGAGAGTGTGCCGCTATGAATCCGCACCTTGGCGATGCTCAACTCTGCGGCAACGTAAAACAGTTCCGGGTCCGCGGCGTCGTTGTTCTGCGCACCGATGCGAATGGGGTTCAGCGCGGGAGGATTGCCGCCGGCGGCGTGGACGTTCAAGGAGACGCTTTCCGAAGCATTCTGGACGCCGTCGACGTAGACCCGCTGGACGGCGCCGTCGTAGGTGTACGTCAAGTGGTGCCACTGACCGGGCTGCGGCACGCCGCCGTCGTAGCCCATGTCCGCATCGCCCCAATGCCCCACGGCGCCCCAGATGTCATGGTTTCCGTAGTTGAGACTCATGTTCGCACCGGTGGCTCCACGCCGGCCCCAGGCAACCAGTGTCTCTTCCTCCTTGACGCTCGAATTGTACGCCCAGACTTCGATCGATACGGATTGATTTCCGGTGATGCTAGACGGGGCGCCAGGCCCGGTGAAGTAGTTGGTGCCGAACAACGACATCGCGCCGACGCCGCAGACTTCCTCGGCCCAACCGTTGGTGGCCACGAAACCATCGAGCGTGCCTGCATTGCTCCATACGGCGACCGATCCTTCGGCCAATCCCGTGGCGTCCAAATCCACCAGATTCGTTCCTGCCCACACAACGTCAGCTCGGGCGACGTTGCCGGAAGCCGAGAACACGAACGCCAGCGTCACCGCCGCGGTCATCACAGCTAATCGTCTCATTGCACTAATTCCTTCAAAGGTTATTGGCGGATCGCCGCCTCAAAACACACGAGACAGGATGATCCCACCTGTAAAAACCACAACGGGAAACCGACCCCAGCTAAGGAGTCGATACACAGCATCCCTAGAGAAGTGCCGCCACAGGTTGACGGTCGGTTCGGGATGCTCTTAGACGCTGCCTCCGTCAAACAGTGCAGGAAGACTGGTTGTCGCCTCAGGAACGAATTTGGAAACTGATCTACTGCCCTCTAGTCTATCAGTTTCAATTCTCGTGTCAAATAATCCGGGGAAACCCACCCGATCTAGGGGGATAACTGCCGGAAACTAGCACCAGAAGTGGGGGGTTGTCGCGAGATTGCCGTTGGCGACCAGTCGAAAGTGATTCACCCGTAGCTGGATTCGCAAGAATTCAGCCGTGATGCGAAAGACCGAATTCTTGCGAATCCGGCTACTGCGGGCGACTAAGGCTGAAGATGGGCAGCAGCAAGGCGAGACCGATGGTGCCGATGATGGCGCCCATGGCGGCGATCATCAACGGTTCGATGAGACTGGTGGTGGCTTTCAGTGAGGTCTCGACTTCGCGGTCGTAGTAGACGCTGACCTTCTGCAACACTTTGTCGAGCTTGCCGGTCTCTTCGCCGGAGGAGATCATCTGGATCAACACCCTGGGCAATAGCGGGTTGCCTTCGAGC
>JABMRB010000678.1 GCA_013202865.1 Candidatus Nealsoniibacteriota bacterium
ATTTGGGATTTGGGATTTGGGATTTGGGATTTGGGATTTGGGACTGATCTAGAAACGCCCCCGCACTGCGCTGCGGGGGGTAGTGCGCCGTTGCGAAGCCGCAAGCGGCCTTGAAGGAATGAAATACGATCATGGCAGACAACCTCAACATCTCGGGCAGTGAAGACCTGCGGGGCGCGGTGCTCGATCCGGGTGGGCTGGTCGACTATCAGAACGGTGCGATCGTCAGCCGCACGATCCTCGACAAACCGGCCGGCACGGTCACGGTCTTTGCCTTCGACCGGGGACAGGCCTTGAGCGAACACACGGCCCCGTTCGACGCGATGGTCCAGGTGCTCGACGGGCGGGCTCAGATTACCATCGAGGGCAAGCCGTTCGATGTGGCCGCCGGGCAGATGGTGATCATGCCGGCCGACAAGCCCCATGCCGTGACTGCCGCCGAGCGGTTCAAGATGCTGCTGACGATGATCCGGTCATGATCCACAAGCCCGTCTACATGGACAACCACGCCACCACCCGGGTCGATCCGCGGGTGGTCGAGGCGATGCTGCCCTACTTCTCGGAGGCCTACGGCAACGCTGGCAGCACGAATCATCCTCAGGGCTGGGCTGCCAAGGAGGCGGTCGACGCGGCACGCAAGTCGATCGCCCGGTCGATCGGGGCCCGGCCGAAGGAAATCGTCTTCACCAGCGGGGCCACCGAGAGCAATAATCTGGCGATCTTCGGCGCGGTCCATCGCAACAGCGACCGGGGACGCCACATCGTCAGCGTGGTTACCGAACACCGGGCCGTGCGCGACCCGTTGGAAAGACTCCGCCTGCGGGACTACGAAATCACGCTGCTGCCGGTGATCGAAGCGCCCCACGAGCAAGCCGGGCTGGTGCCGGTCGAACGCGTGGCCGACGCGATCCGCGACGACACCGTGCTCGTGTCGGTCATGCTGGCAAACAACGAAATCGGCGCCATCCAACCGGTCGATCAGATCGGCCGGATCTGCCACCGGCGCGGCGTGCTGCTGCATACCGACGCCGTGCAGGCCGTGGGCAAGATCCCCGTCGACGTCGGGCAACTGGCGGTCGACCTGATGAGTTTCTCGGCCCACAAGATCTACGGACCCAAGGGCGTCGGTGCGCTATACGTCCGGCGGAGCAACCCGGTCGTGCGGATCGAACCGCAAATCTATGGCGGTGGGCAGGAAGGCAGCTTGCGCAGCGGCACGCTCAACGTGCCGGCCATCGTCGGCTTCGCCCGGGCGCTGGAACTCTGCCTGGAGGAGATGCCCGACGAAGCGGAGCGATTGCGCCGGTTGCGCGATCGACTCTATCAGGGGCTGACCGAGACGCTCTGCGGTGTAACGCTTAACGGCCCGGCGCTCGCGCAGGCCGACTTGCGGTTGTCGGGCAGTCTGAACGTGAGTTTCGCGCAGGTCGAAGGCGAGGCCCTGTTGATGAGTGCCCACGATTTGGCCGTCAGCACCGGCAGCGCCTGCACGTCGGCCAGTCCCGAGCCGAGTCACGTGTTGCGTGCTCTGGGCCTCAACGACGAGACGACCCGCAGCAGCGTCCGTTTCGGACTAGGACGATTCAACACTACCGAGGAAATCGATTTCGCCGTCGACCTGATCGCCCAAACCGTCACCCGTTTGCGGAAGATGGGGTAAGAGAATAGTGGGTAGTGGGCAATGGGGAGAGACGGAGAGTGGGGCAGACTTCAAACGCCCCCCGACTGCGTTCGGGGGGGTGCCTTAGAATGAGCTATGAGTAACGGGCTTTCTCACTGCTCACCACTCAGAGCCCGTGAAACAATTGTTCCTCTGGGCAGGTCTCCGGACGGTGACAATCACACCGTCAGGTGCGCGAAAATTGGGTCCGAATTGTTCGTCATTCATCTCGGGACAAAAACCAAGCCGCCGTGGCCGATTACGAACAACACACAGGCGCCTATTTATCCCAAACCCTCCCCCTTCATGCCTCAGTTGCTCACTGCCTCAGCTTTCGCGCGCAACGCCACCATTCGCATTAGGTTGTGCGCCAGAACATACCACAAAATTACCGCCTTCACCTTCGGGCTGCCCCGGACGCGGAACTGTTGAAGGCCGCGGTTGCGGGCAATCGCGTTGACACACTCGGCGGTTGCCGCCCGCTCCTTGTAAATCTCCTTCGCTTCCGCCGTCCGCCATCTTCATCACACGGGCATCGGCGTCGGTTGTCGAAACCCGAGCTTTCTCCTTCTCCGCGGACTTCTTCTTGTCTTCCACCGCCGACATCTGTTCCAAGGCCCGGTTGATCCGCTCGATCCGTTCACGAGCAGCACGCTCGCGAGCCGCCTGTTGACGCTTGCTGGCCGCGGCCGGATCGGTCTCCAATTCGGCTCGCAAGGCTTTCACCTGTTCTTCCGCCTCCGCAAGGCATTCTTTGAGCGTCTTTTTGCGGCGAAATGAAGCCGCCCCCGCGCTGGCGCGAACTTTCATGCCGTCCTGGGCAACCCGATCGAGACAGCGTATGGTGGTTCATCGACACGCCGCCGCAGATCCACTGGTAGGCGACATGGTCCAGGCCGTTGACGTACTCCCAAACGATTCGGGCTTGGTGCCCTTCCGGCAGCAAATCATCCACTGCCAGGGCCCGAAATTCGATTTGGTGGCGGTTCGCGCACCGCAACCGCGGTCGTCCGCCGCCGAGAGGCCGTTGGGCCGCCGGACGTTCCTCCGGCAGCGCGAACAACATTCCCTGCCGCGGATCGTCTTTCGATGGTCGGTTTGTGTTATTAGCGTCCATGTTCAATGTTGTAGCGCTCTGCCCGATTGCTGTCCAGATGAGATTCAACTATCCTGGTCGGAAACGGTGATTGATTCACAAGCTCTCAGACCTGGGCCCTGGGGCTGCAATTCGGGGAGCTGTTGCTAACTGCCTTTGCTCTTACAAAGCACCAGGACTGCGATGAGAGCCGCGGCGATAAGCCCGAGAATGATGTAGTACCACATATTGTCCCTCCTGTCTGAGGCCCCTGCTGTTGAATGGTTTGGAACTTAGTTGCGTGGCAGGCCCGACCGGCCACGCTGTAAGTATCTCGTTTTCCAGCCGGCCGTGTCAAGTGGGAGACCCGGCCCCCGGTACGCTATTCTGCGATGAACCCGAGTTAAAGCGGAGGGCTGCTATATCC
>JABMRB010000679.1 GCA_013202865.1 Candidatus Nealsoniibacteriota bacterium
AGGGCGCGACTAGAAGGGCGCGACTAGAAGGGCGCGACTAGAAGGGCGCGACTAGAAGGGCGCGACTAGAAGGGCGCGACTAGAAGGGCGCGACCACCGGTCGCGGCTTTGTGTATAGAAGAGGTTCATCCGCCCGCTACCACGGACGCTCCATCAGGCTGACGATTTGCTCGGCTACGCGGGTGATGGCCTTCTGCTGGGCGGTGGCGATGGATTGACCGACTTCGGGGATCAGGTTGCCTGAGCCGCTGACTTCCGCGATCTCCGGCGGCAATGCGATCGCCTGCCCTCGGTGAATCTCGTCCCCACGGCAGTCGGTCCAACTGGCTTCGACGTACAGACTCGTCTGAATCTCACGCGCCTCGCCGCTGCGGGCTTCGACGACCACCCGCTTCATCTCGTTGGTGATCCGCCCGGAGAGCACGCTATCGGCGCCGGTGCGGCCGACGACTTTGTAGGGCGTGTTCCGCTCGATCTCCTTGCAGACCGCCTCGGTGAGCCGCTCGCCCATGTTGCGGCGGAAACTGGCCGACTCGAACACCGGAACGTGGACCGTCTGGATGTGGTCGGGGTAGAGCGATTGGCTGCCGAGTTGATAGCCGGCGCACCCGCCTCCCACCAGCAGCATCGCCAGCAGCATCGCCAAGGGGCATCGGCAGCTTGTCTGCATCATCGCACTACTCATCTTCCGACGGGAAAAGGTCGGTTAGCCATTGGAACTGCTTCGGCGGGTTGTCCGGTTTGCCGCGGATTTCATCCAGCCGTTGCTGCGCCCGCCGGACATACGAACTCATCGGCGGATAGTCCTTGATGATAGCGCGGTAATAGTACCGGGCGGCGCCGTAGTCGCTCTTCTTGTCGTAGAACTCAGCCATCAGCCAGTCGCGCGCTGCCCGTTGTTCCGCGATCCGGTCGCGCTGCCTCAGCACTTCCGTCCGCTGGTCGGCCAACTCGACGGGGAACTGGATCAGCGCCTGCTGGGCAATTTCGTCGGCTTTCAACAGTGGCGTGTTGTCGTAGGCAGGACCCTGGTAGACATTCATCCGGGCCTGCAACGCGCGGTGGTGCGCCTTGGCCTGATGCGGGCTCTTGGGATACTGCTTGCGGAGCACGTCGAACTGGAAGGCGGCCTGCTCCCAGCGGCCGGCGTTGAAGAAGGCAACGGCTTTGGCCATCACGGCGTCGTCGGCCAGCGGACCGGTCGGATCGTACATGCCGATCGTTTCGTAGGCCTTGATTGCCCGGCCCGGCGTGTCGAGCAGCGGCCGCTTGCCGTCGGTCAGGTTCGGCGTAATCGGCCAGTGGTGGTCCTTCTTATCCACTTGCTCCCAATACTGGGCGATCGAAAACAACCGCTTGCTGACCGTATCCAGGTGGCGAGTGTTCCCGTGGTCCTTCAGCAGTTCGCCGTAGGTGTCCTGCGCTTTGGGATACTGGTCGGAGAAGAATTGGCATTCACCCAGATAGAACAGGGCGTCCTCTTCCACGATCGAATCGGGCGAGCGGGCGGCTGCCGTGCTGAACTGCTTGGCCGCGTCGGCGAAACGCTTCTGCTCGAACAGCAGCTTGCCTTGCTGGATCGCAACACGCGCCTTGGCCTCGTCAGGGCCATAGCCGGCTGCGTTCTTCATGTTCGTCAGGATCTTGTCAGGCGCCAGGTCCGAGACGTCGAACCCGGAATCATCCGGATCGGGTTGCCCGGTGAGGTTGGGCTGGGCGTACTCCTCGTACGACACCGGGACAACACTCGGTGCGGGCAGGGCGCCGGTCGGCGGGAGCCGCTCGACGGTCGAGGCCGCCGCGCCGTGGGGGGTAGGTTGCTGCGGCGCCCGGCGTGTGCTGCCGCCGGTCAGTGAGCGAAACAACCACCCTTCGTATTCGTCGTCGGGGCCGCGTCCGGAAACGGGTACACCACCGGGTGGCCGGTTTCTGGCGTGCTCCGGCAGCGGCGGCACACTCGCACATCCGCCGGCCAGACCGAGCAGGCCGGCAAGCCCCGATACTCCGACAAGAGAGACCAAGAGTCGCAATCCGTGCGTTGACATTCGGGACGTCCTTGTCCGTAATGGTGATTTGTCCGTGGTGGCTATCGCCAGGGAAGTAAACCCGGGGGAGTAAATTCAGTTGCCGAGCATGCCGAGGTATTGGTGCATCCGGGGCTTCTTGCCCAGCAGGTTGGTTAGGTAATGGTTCATCACGCCGCGGATTTCGCCGAGGATCCGCGGGTCGATTTCGATTCGTTGCCAATGTCGGTTGTTCGGATCAGCCAGTTGCGCCAGCGTCTTGATCGCGCCGGCGGTAACCGCGATAATCTGCTTCTTTCCTCTGCGACAGTTTGTACAAAGCACGCCGCCGTCGACACTTCCGAACGCGACCCGGCCGGCCGGCTCCACCGGCGTCGAACATCCCACGCAGCAGTCCAACGACGGCGCGTGTCCCAACAGCCGCAGTGTACCCAATTCAAAACGCACGACGCGCCGCGGAACCGTCTCACCGGCGGCCAGGTCGGCCAGGGTTTCGGCGGCGAGGTCGAAAAGTTCATCGTGCGGGTCGTACTCGTCGGTCAGTTCGCGGAGCAGTTCAGCAACGTAATAACCGGCGTACAGTCCGAACAGGCTCTTGCCGGCCGGGCGGAACCGCCGTTGCAGCTTTGCTTCGGTCACCAGATCCAGTGCGTCTGACGATTTTCGGAGGAAGACTATGCGACAAAGGGTCAGCAGGTCAAGAGCAGAGTCGAACGGGTTTTTTGGCCGCCTCGCTCCCTTCGCCAAAGCCCCTATCTTGCCGAAATCGCGGGTGAAGAGCGTCACCACGAGGCTCGTTTCGCTGAAATCGATGGTCCGCAGCACGATGGCGTCGGTTTTTTCGAGGGGCATGGTTCATCGAGGTGGAACCGGATCGTCGTCGGCATCGTCGCCTGCCAGTCTATCGAGGAGTTTGGAAGGGAGCGAATTCTTCATATCGCGAACAAGATCACGATCCCGTTCGATCTCCTGCCGGATTTCCTCGCGATGGTCGTGGTAGTAGGCCAAGGCCGCGTAGACGTCCGCCAGGGCAATCTGCGGATATTGCGACACGATTTCGTCCGGCGAAAGGCCGAGCTGCTCGTGCCAGACCACAACGTCCCGAACGCGAATTCGATGTCCGGCAATACGGGGACTCCCGCCGCAAACATCGGGCGAAATCTCAATGTGTTCTGACACAACCGGTTGGATCATCTGATTTCTCTCGCACAGTGGCCTTTGACACCATTATATCATGGGGGAGATCGTCGGCAAGGTGGCGGTCAGTAGGTTTCTACGAGGAGTTGTGGGACGTTGCAGAAGTGCGAAAGGTCACGGGTGATCAGGCTGTGGCCGGCAGACATGGCGGTGGCGGCGATCAGCACGTCCATGTCGCCCGCCGGCTTGCCGAGGGCGTATAGATGGGCGGTAATGTGAGCGAAGAACTTGGCGGCCGTATCGTCGAATTCCAACACGGCAAGGCCCCCAAGGACAGTGCGGACGGCCTGCTGCTCGCGCCGCCGATTGGCGGAGCGTTCTACGCCGACCAACAATTCGGCCACGTTGAAACGAGTCGTCGCCAATGATTCCCCTTGACGGACCAACTCCTGGAGCTTCTCGAAGGCCCGTTCTCGTCGCTTTCCTCCGCGACGGGCCAGATCGATCAGCATGGTCGTGTCGAGGCAGGCCACTAGCGTTTCCTTCGCGAAGGCGCGTGTCGAT
>JABMRB010000680.1 GCA_013202865.1 Candidatus Nealsoniibacteriota bacterium
CTCGGGACTCGGGACTCGGGGAACGTCAACATCGCGAGCCCCCAATCCCCAGCCCCTAGTCCCCCGACCCCTTATTCCCGCAGCAATCACTGCTCCGGTGGCAACTCGCGTTTACAGGGTGCAGAGCTACGCCCCCTCCCCCTCGGCGGCCACATGCTCGTGGTTGTGAAGGTGCTCGGAACAGTAGCAGCAGTTCCCCTCGCACTTGGAACAGTAGCGGAAACGCATTTTGCGGTCCATCTTGTCGGTCACGCCGCAGACCCGACAGGTGTGAATGGGCTTGTTTTTCGCTTTGATCTGGCGCACCTGGTTTGCCATTACCCATCGGCCCGTCTTCGCCCCCAACCAGATCTCTCGCCCGAAGAAGAGCAGAAAGTTGGCAATCGACGCCGTCACCAGCAGACGCGCGTGCCAGGTACCGAAGGCCAACGCGAGACCGTAACCGATCCACGCCGCCAACGCCAGCCACTTGATCTTCACCGGCAGCAGAAAGAACAACATCAGCGTGAAATTCGGATACAGATAGGCAAAGGCCAGGTAGACCGATCCCTGCAGGAATGCGACCGAGGCAGCCGAGTCGGGCTGGAGAAACGCCGCGGCCACGGTAGCCAGATAGCCGACGCCCAGATAGACGTTGTAGCGGAACACGCCCCACGTCTGCTCCAGCGCGGTCCCCATCAGATAGAACAGATACCAGAAGAAGAACGCAAACAGCGGGTGGCCCAACCGCGGACAGAACAGAAATGAGACCAGCCGCCACACCTCACCTTCCAGGACGAACTTGGGAACCAACTCCAGTCGCTGGAGGATCGCCATCTGCGGAGCCGTCAGACTCACGACATAGACGAAGACCTGGCAGAAGATCAACGCCACGGTAACCTGCGGCACCGCAAAACGCCCGAACCTTCGTTGAAGCCGATCAAGTACCGTCATCGAGTGAATCTCATTCTACTCCCAGGCCGCTGGCCGGCAACGCACAGAGCGCGATCGGTGCTCTGATTTTCGGGTCTTTTGCCCAGGGTACGTCCAACTCCACTTGCACGAACCAGTCGATCGAAAACAACTTCCCCTTGGCGGTCAGCGGTCCCTCGGCCTCGGCCGGCAGCGAGAACTCCTGCTTGTACGATCCGTCAAAGACACCCGGCGTGGCCACCTCGACCGGTTTGCCCAGGTGCGCGTAGCTGTCGCCATGGCCGTGCGCTTGACTGGTCTCGACACCCACCAGCCGCACGCGAATACTGCGGCAGTTCAACGGCTTGTCCGTCTCGACGCGGAAGATGCCTTCGATCAACTCGCCCGGTCGGAATCGGTCGGCGGCCAGCGCCAGTTCGATCCGCACGTCGGGACCCAACAGCGAATCCATCAGGCCACGCCCTTCGTCGTCGGGATAGCGGGTCCGCACGGGGTTTGTCTCGGCAGCGAACGCGGGAAGCACAGCGAGGTCGAACGATTGAGTCGCCTTGAGGTCGGTTGCCAGTGGCACGTCAACCTGGAACGACAACTCGTAGAACACGCGGGTCTTCTCGCCTACATGGGTCGGCGGGGCATCGTCGGGGATCGACACTTCGACGTCGAACGGGTATTCCCCCGGCTGCATGGTCTCGTGTTTCCCACCGCCAAAGATAGTCGCCACGGCATCGGACAAGTTACCAAAGAAGCCCAACCGCTCGTTGCCCGACATCAGATGGGCCTGCGTGGTAACGTCCACGTGCTCGACGGCCGTATGCGTCTGCGTGGTCACCCGGCCTTTCGAGTCCGTGCTGCTGGTGGTATAGACGGCCCTGGTTTCCTCAGCCCCATGGAACTTGGCATGCATCCCCCGCACCTTGAGCGGTTCGTCCAGCACGACGGTCACGCGGACCGTCATCGGCGTACCACGAACGATCTGCTCAGACGGCGGCTGAATACGGATTTCATTGGGCATGGTTGAGTACCTGTGAGGTCCTGTTTTCGGCTGACACGGCAGACATTCTAACGGCACCTACACTGGCTGGCAAGCGGCCAAGTGGCACGCGGCGTGGTCCTAGACGTGATAAGCCACGCCCCGCTACGATGCTCGATTCGGTCGTCCCACTTGGCCCCGTTTATCGAGATCACCCTGCGCCCGACACCTTTTCTTCCCCGACGAGGTTGACAGCGGCGCGGGGATGGGGGAAGCTGGGGCCATCTAGTCAACTCATTCACTCTTGCTATGGTGAGCAGATGTCTTGGCATACTAGTGTTATCTTCATCGAGCAGCGCCATCCAAGCGACTTCGCGTCGTTGCTCGACAGTCTTGGCTTCCCCGGTGGCGTTTCAGCGGACATCGTGGGATTTGAAGACGCTACTTCTTCTTTAGCAAACGGCAAGTCGGTCGCACATGTTAACGGATGGACTGTCGTTTGCGACCCAATGTTCTTCGTATCTCTTGACTCGTTGGAATCAGACGAATTGCCAACGCAAACCGGCTTGTGGGCCCCAACGCTTGATGTCGTGTTGCGCCAAATGTCCTCATCCGGTGGTCATGTTTTCGGATTTGTGACCGAGGGCGCGAGTGGCACGCACGGATTCACGTGGTATGAAGATGGAGAGCTACGACGGGCGTATCTCTGGCAAGAGGGCAAAGTGGTCATTAACGACGGCGAGCCTCTTTCGCATGAGGCAGATATGGACGACGAAGAACAGCGGATTCTGCACTTGATGGAGAAACTCTGCGTTGGCTTTGAGAGTTTGGCCGACGCTAAGTTTCAAGTATTCGAGTACGAAATGCGGTAGCTCGTTCACGTGCTACATCCAAACGGGTGATCGGCGGATCGGCCAAAGGCGAGCAAGGCTTTGAGTTTCGCGTTGTCATACACATGCCCCCAGAAAACTACACCTGGGGGCTCGGCGCTCGTCCCTAGCACCTTGCCCCCAGCCACCCACCGTTTCAAGCGTCACAAAATACTACTTACCCTTCCCCTTATACTCCGGATTCGCCCTAGGCACCTTCGCTCCACAAGCTTCCAGCCATGCGACCAGCTTCGCGTCGAGCTCGCGGACCTTCTCGGGCATCTCCGTGGCAAGGTCTTTGGTCTCGCTGAGGTCGTTGGCCAGGTTGAATAGCTCGAAGTCGCCGCCTTGGTACCACTTGATTAGCTTCCAGGGGCCGCTGCGGATGATGCTGTAGGGGCCGCGGGCGAATCGGTAGTGGGGGAAGTGCCAGAATAGATCGCGGGGCTTGAGGTTGTCGGTCTGCTTGAGGATCGGCACCAGGCTCGTTCCGTCGATCGCGCGATTCTCGGGCAACGCGACGTCGGCGATCTCCATCAGGGTGGGGAACAGGTCGATGCTGCACGCCGGCACACTGCACGTGGTACCCGGCTTGACGTTGCCCGGCCAGCGGACGATCAGCGGCACGCGGATGCCGCCTTCATAGGGAAAACCCTTGCCGCTGCGCAGCGGTGCGTTGTGGGTCGGGCCGAGCAGTCCGCCGTTGTCGGAGGTGAA
>JABMRB010000681.1 GCA_013202865.1 Candidatus Nealsoniibacteriota bacterium
GGCCGGGTCGAAGACGATCAGCTCGCCCATCCGCGGCACGCCGTGGTGGCCGGAGATCACCGCGACCACTTTGGTCGGATGCCCGGGGATCGGCCGGGCGTAGAACATCGAGTTCGGCCAGGGCGAGTTGCTGCCGTAATACTCCATCTGGTTCGTGCCGTCCGGGTTCATGTGGAACAGCAGCCGCGTGAAATAGTGCGGTGCGTCGCTGTACTCCCAGCGGCTGTAGAGGATCCGCCCGTTGTTCAACACCACGGGGCACCAGTCGTGGTCCTGGTCGAAACATAGCTGGCGGATGCCCGTGCCGTCGGCGTTCATGCTGAACAGATTGGCCACCGTGTTGTTGCCGCCCACGCAGGGAACGCCGTGGAAGCAACGGGTCGAGTCGAAGATGATCCGGCCGTCGGACAGGTAACAGGCGTCGTAGTTGTTCACGCCCTCGCAGTCGCCGGGGGTGACCTGGCGAAGGCCTCGGCCGTCGACGCCGATTTCGTGAATCTGCCAGTTGTCGGCGGTGCCCGGCATGGAGAACAATAGTTTGTCGGCATCGAAGTTCAGATCGACGTCGCCGACGAACTTGCTGCCGGCTTCAGGGCGATAGAGCGTGGTCAGCTTGCTGCCGCCGCGGACGGGCGAGAGCACCGCGATCTCGTTGTCGTAGCCGGTCTTTCCCAGCGCACAATTACCTTGCCAATTCTGCGGCAGGCCCATCTTACCCACCGCGGCACGCTTGACCAGCAACAGCTTGTCGAAATCCAACAGCGGATTACTCAGCAGGGCTTCCCGGCACAAATCGAGCAGTTGGCGGGATTCGTCAAATGCGGACGCTTCGTCCGCCTGAATCCCTGCCCGGATGGCCGGCAGCCGGCGCTCGAACCGGTCGAGTTGCTTGAGGTATTCGCCGCCACGGGTGTAGCGGTCCGGAAAGCTCTCGGTCAGGTCGCGGATCGCACGGCGAACGGCCGCAAAGTCGACCGCGTCGAGTTGCCGACGCGGGACAATGAAACGCTCGTAGAGTTCGTCCGCCTTGGTCAACACGGGTTTCCAGGCCGGGTCGAACGGATCGGCAGCCGTCCTCTTGATCGCGTCATACTCCTTGCGAAGCGACTCGCCGCGGGGACCAAGCTCCAGGAGCCACTGCGGAATTCGCTTGATTCTCGCCTCGGCGACGGCGTACGACTGGTAGACGGCGTCGATTTCCGACCGCAGTTTCTCCCACTGCCGATCACCCGGCGGCGTGTCGGCGGCGCGGAGTTCGTCGAAGCGATTGCGGGTCTCACCTGCGCGCGGCCCGAGTTGATCGAGTTGCTTCTCCATCGACTTGATTTTCGCCACGTTCTTGCGATACGAGCCGTAGGCCTGTTCGATCTTGGCAGCCAGATCAAGCAGCCGGGGATCGTTTTCGGCGACCTTCGTAGCGGCCAGTTGATCGCGTTGCTTGCGATACTTGGAGTCGCCCATGATCATCAACGCCGTATCGATCCGCTCCATGGGGCTGAGCTGCTTGCGGTCTTTCTCGCTGAACGAAAGCACGGCCTGGCACAGGTTCAACCAGGCCGGGTCGTCGGCGGGGGGCGTGGTCTGCTGCAGTTGATCGAAGCGTTTGCGGAAATGTCCCTGGTAGAGGCCCAGCTTGGCGAACCGGTCTTCGATCGCCTTGCGTTCCAGTGCCACGTCCTTCGCGCTGCGGAACCATACGAGGTGCCGGCGCTGGGGCAGGCCGCGCTGCCACGTGCGGCTCTCGTCGGGGAAGTCGGCCGTGAGGTTTTTCCACACTGCGGCCAGTTGTTGTTGGGCTGCCCGCGACGCCTTCACGTCGGGGCCGCCGGGTTCTTCACCAGCCGTCTTGCACCAGCGGAGATAATTCGCGCGGCTGGCGAGCATCGTCTCCGCCCAGGTCGCCTTCTTGGCGTACGAGGAGGGAGACTCCGCGGCAGGTGCGGCGGCGCAGCACGATGCAGCCATACCGCAAAAGAGGAACAGGGACGCGGCAAACGTGATCCGGCGGAACAGCATGGCAGGACCTCTTGGGCCAATGCGGTGGGAGAGGCTCATTGCCTCCAGGTACGTTCATTGTAGCATCTACGGGCACCGGCCGCATCGCCACCGATCATAAGCGTTTCAGTCGCGCTGGGGTGGCAGTTGTACTGCGATCTTTTCCTCCGCGGACCGAGTGCGGCAGTGCAACTGTGGCACCAACGGCACTGATTCGGTCACCTTGGTACTGCAGCGCAGGGTCTGAATGGCGTTTGGCCTGGTTCATTTTCAGCCGTTTTCGGGTAACAGCCGCTTGCGGCTTAGCAGTTTCTGGCGCGACATTGCTAAGCCGCAAGCGGCCTTTCGTTGTAGTATTAGAACGGCACCTTCGATGCCTCGCACAGAAACCGCGTCAACTGTCGGGCGGCCGTGAACGAGGCGGCGACGTTGTCGAGGAACTGTGTGCCGAGCACGCTACGTTCTTTCAGCCTGCAAATCCCGATAAGGTCCGTGCGTTTGAGGTCTTCGACCAGCGGGTGATCGGCCGGGAAGTCGCGCGGCGGTCGTTTCAGGCTGTCGCCGGCCAACTCGAAGCAGGCGCGGAACCGCTTGCTGCGGGTTGCCCGGCGCCAGCGGGCGGGGCGCTCGACGATCGCCTGTCGGATCATCCCCAGCGACGCGCGGTCGGGCCGCCACGTGCCGGCGCCGAGGAAGCAGTCGCCCAGGGCAAGGTGGACGTAGAACCCCGGCGCGTGTACGTCGCGGCCCATCTCGTGCCGGAACTGGATGCCGACGTTCGTCTTGTAGGGCGTCTTGTCCTTGGCGAATCGCGTGTCGCGATAGACCCGCATCAGCGACCCGCCCGAGCGCCGGTCGTCGGCGGTGAAGAACGGGGAGAGCTTCTTCAACCGCGGGGCGAACGCGCGGATGAACGCCTGGCAAGGTTCCAGCACGTCGCGTTCGTACCGCGGCTTGTTCTCCTGGAACCAGGGCCGATTGTTGTTGTCTGCCAGCTCTTCGAGAAACTGAAAGATCGTCGGCTCGAATCGTCGAAATTCCACGGCAGTGTATCCTCGGGTCGTAAGGGTGGTTGACGCGGTGACCTCGTCGCAGTTTCCAGGCTACCTGGCGGCATGCAGATGTCAAGGCGGGCACAAGGCAGATGCGTGCTTTCGACTGACCATCAAGGACTTTCCGCTTGAAGCGGCGGTTGGCTGCGCGTATACTGCTATGTGTGGCAATCAGGCCGAGCGTCGCGTCGTATGGACGGGATACGACGCCGAACGAGAAGGTCGTCCGCTTTAGTACAGAGGGAACGACTATGCGTAATGAGTTCACCGCGATTATTGAGAAGGACGGCGAGTGGCTGATCGCCTATTGCCCGGAAATCCCCGGGGCCAACGGGCAAGGCCGCACGCAGGAAGAAGCCAAGAAGAGCCTCGCGGAAGCCATCGAGTTGATTCTCGAGGACCGCCGTAAGGAGGGCATCCGCGGCGTGCCGGAGGACGCGGTCCGAGACGTGGTGTCGTTGGGATGAACCCGGAAACGGGAGGAGTGGAAGCGGTGCCCAGGCACGTGGAGATTCCCAACAAGCTAGCGAGGAAGATTTGTCGCGGGCTATCCGTGCCGGAGATTGGATAGTCGTATGGAGGTACGTCGTCGAGTTTCCTCCAGGCGCGATAATTGACATCCACGGGAACATCTAGAGAAGAGCTCCTGGCAGCATGTGGGAAGACCCGATTGTCGCTGAAGTAAGGCAGATACGCGAGGAACTCGCGGGAAAATTTGACTTCGACCTTGGCGCGATCTTCGCAGACCTACGAAAGAGGCAATGCTCGCTGGGGTCGAGGCTCGTGCGGCATCGAAGAGAAGCAAATGCCGAACGAGCAGTTCCAGCCGATCGGGACTCGGCCACACTCCGTCGGGGCAGGTGAATCTCGATGCTGTGATTCGCTCCTGATGCCGCACTTTTTCGGGCGATTTGATCCCCCCCCAAGGTCCCCTGAGCGGGGGGTTTCTCTTATTCTGGCAAAATCAGGAACGAACTGCTTGACATTTCCGTCAGATGACTCCATGATAAGTTCGACTGTTCGGTCGTTTGGGGATTGAGGCGCGCGTTACCGGGTGCCGGGATTTGGACTCCCCGGATCTTCGCCACCGACGCGATGCCCCGGGCGAACGTTGGCCGATCGTTTGCCGACGGCAAGACGGAAACAGAGGTCTTCAGGAGTTTCTCCAATCATAACAGGAGCAAGCAATGTTTCGTTCCATGCAGATCGTATCGTGGGTTGCAGTAGTAGGTTTGGCCTGGGCCGCGGCCCGGCTCGAGGCGGGACCGGTCGTGCTTCTCGACTCGGGTGCCGACGAGTGGTACTACCTCGACGACGGTACGGACCAGTCGACCACCTGGCGGGAAGAGGGTTTCGGCCATGCGGCGGCCGGGTGGGCGTCGGGACCGGCCCCGCTGGGCTTCGGTGATCTGGGCCCGGCCGGTGCGATCCTGCCGCTGGGCACAACGGTCTCCTACGGCACCGACGCAGCTAACAAGTACGCTACAACCTACTTCCGGCGAGAGTTCAACGTCGACGCGGTCGACTTGGCCGGGTTCACCTTCTGCACGGTCGGCGTGTTGCGCGACGATGCGGCGGCGGTCTATCTCAACGGCGTCGAGATCTACCGCGACGCGGGCCTCACCGCCAATGCGCCGTTCGACGAATTGGCCTCCGGCGGCTCCCCCAGTGCGGACAACGAGGTGACCTTCTTCGAGAAGGACTTCCTGCACACCGGCCTGCTGCACGAGGGGGCCAACGTGGTCGCGGTGGAGGTACACCAGACCAGTGCCGGCAGTTCCGATCTCGGGATGGACCTCCGCCTGACCGGCAGGGACGACGCGGTCGAGTTCGGCGACGTCACGCCGGGGATCTTCACGGGTTTCGAGGAGGCTGCCGCGGGTGCAATGTCGTTCACCCGCGCCGCCGCCGAAACCGAGTTGGAGTGGGACATGCCTGACAGCGGGGCCACCCAAATCGCCTCGGTCGTCGACGACGTCACCGATTCCGACGATCCGAACAACAAGCACCAGTTCCACCTCAACAACGTGGACGATCCGGTCCAGTTGACCACCGAGAAGATCGACGTGGGCGACTACATCGACGTGCAGGTCTCGATCGACCTGCGAACCTGGCTCAACAGCGGCAGCTTCGAGGGCAGCGACACGTTTGCGCTGAGCCTGAGCACGAGCACCGATGGTTTCAGTTTCACGACGACGCCTTGGCTGGAGTTTGCCGGCGGCGAACTCGGTGCGTTGGAGAACGGCTCGGAAAACGAGGGAGCGTTCACAACGTTCACTTCCGACTTGGGTTTGCTCTCCGATGACGTACTCAGCATGAGATTGGTGATCGATGCGGAGATCGACTCGGGCAACGAGCACCTGATGTTCGACAACCTCAGCGTTGCGGGCGTGAGTCTCAGCGAGTTGACTTGGGACGGTTCCGGCGCCGCCATGTGGGGCCAAGTGCTTCCCGGACCGCCGCCGGACTCGCACTGGGACGGCGGCGACACCGACGCCACGCCCGGCAACTCGACTCTGGCGATCGTCAACAGTGGTACCCCCATCGTTGACGAGGACTCCGAAACCTATCGTCTACAGGTCAATGGCGACGGCCTGATTATCAATGGCGAGAAGACGCTAACGGTCATCCGCGACGCCGCGTTTGCCGACGGTGTTTCGCTGTCGGTCGGCGCCGGCGGACGATTCGAGGTTGGCGGCCGCTTGGATTTCGGCGCCGGCGGACCCTTCACCTTGGGGGCCGGTGCCGCGCTGATTGCCACGACCGGCATCGACGTGGCGGCCGGTACCACGCTCGGCATGGGGACGGGTGCTTTCCTGCACACCGGCGCCGGAACGATCGATCGGCTCGCCATCGACGGAGACGCCACGGTCAACAACAGCGGCGATCTGGTGGTGACCACGCTGGCCGACGGCCCGACCGCCGGGATGCTCGTCAAGCAGGGCGACGGGACTCTCATGCTGGACAACTCGGCCGCCGCCGCCGGGAGCGTCTCGGCCGCCAACACGGCCTTTCGGATCGAAGTCGGCACGCTGGCCTCCAAGGGCTCCGACCCGCTGGGTGGATCCACGGCGGTGACCCTGGCCGGCGGCTCGCTCGCGTTGGAGCACGACGCCGACGTGACGCTCGGCGGAACGACGCTCACGCTGGCCGCCAATTCCGGGTTGACGGCGAACATGGGCGGCCAACTGAGCTTCGCCGGACTGACGGCCAACCTGGGTACCCTGACAATCGGCGGCACGGCCGATAGCGTCCGCTTCGGTATGACGATCCTGGATCCTGCCGTGAGCGTTGCCGAACTCGGCTTTGAAACGGAAATGAACACGTTTCTCGGCGCGATCGACGCCGATTCGGCGACGGTGACGATTACCAAGAGCGGCGCCGCCGATCTTGTGCTCGATCAGGAGAGCATGGGCGTGGACAACGCGACGTTTGCCGTCAGCGCCGGCCGGCTCGTCGCCCTGCACGGGCCGAATCCGCTCGGCACCGCTGCCGTGGAACTCGACGGCGGCGAACTGGTCCTTTCGGCCAAGCCGGGCAGTACGGGGCCGATCGCGTACGATACGCCCGTGACCGTCGAGGACGATTCCGCTCTGACGGTCGGCGCCACCGACGGCGGGATGGCCGGCCCGATGGACGTGGTGCTCGGCAGTGCCGCGACCGGGCTGACGCTCAACGACGAGATGCTGGCAGTTCGTATTACCGACAACTACACCTTGTCCGTGCCCGGGGCGATCGCCGGCGCCGGCGGATTGGATCTGATCGAGGGGCAACTCACCGCGCAGCAACCGATCGACGTCGGATCGCTGACGCTCACCGGCGGTACGCTGGTCCTCGGCGGAGACGTCCGCGTGGCCGACGCCTTGACGCTCACCGGGGCCTCGCTGGACATGACCGGCCGGCGGCTCTACACCACCAACGCGACCGACGTGACCGTCGGCACCGGCCAGACGTTGACGATTGACAATCAGAACCTGTACGTCGAGATGCTGGAAATCTCCGGCACCCTGATCCGCAACGGGACGGCCCGCGACATCTTCGTCGACGCGGGGGTGACCCTTTCGGGCGCCTCGCTCGACATGACCGGTGCCACGCTGCACACGACCAATGATACGAACATCCTGATTGCCGCCGGACAGACGTTGACCATCGAGAATCAGAACCTCCTGGTCGAGGATTTGCGGCTGGCCGGAACCCTGATCCGCAAAGGCACCGGCGGGGATCTGGTTGTGAACGAGGACCTGGTCCTTAGTTCGACCCTCGACATGACGGGCTCGACGCTGCTGACCCAGGCCTTCGACACGAATATCGTCGTCGAGACGGGTGGCATACTCACCGTCGATCACGTGCTTGGCGGCGATCTGATCCAAGTGGCCGGAACGATGAATCTCGCCGGGGCCTACGGTAACGACCTGGAAGTCAGCGACGGCGGTGTGGTTCGGACTTCCGCTGCGATGCAGTTCGACACGGTGCTGGTCACCGGCGGCGAGGTCCATCTGACCGGGCAAGCCGATCTGGTGGCCGAGACGGTCGACGTGACCGGCGGCTTGGTCGATACGGGTGGCAGCCGGGTGATCGTCGACGACTGGATCACTCTCGGGGACGTTACTTGCACGGTGACCGGCGGCGTGCTTCAGGCCGGCGGCCCGGACCTGTTAAACCTGCCGACCACCAATCTGGCGGTGACCGCGGTCGTCGAGGCCACTGTGGAGCTCAGTTCCCCGAACGACGAGCAGATATTGGGCGACCTGACCGTCCAGGACGGCGTCCGCACACTGACGCTCGCCAGCACGGCGGCGTCCGGTTCGACCGCCTATCGCTTCGGCAACGTGACCGCGGCCGACGGCCTGACCGTCGACGGCGCCATGTCCGCCCGAGGGACTTTCGCCACGGGCGATCGTATCGCCACGGTGACCGTGGGCACGGGTGAATTGACGCTGGCCGATACGGCCACCTACGGCGCCAAAGTGAGTCTGGCCGCCGACGCGGCCGACGTGATCGAGGTCTCCACCGACGGCACACTGCAACTCGGCGGAACGCTCGCGGTGACCGGAACCGGCCGCACCACCGGCAATCAATGGGCCACGGTCACGCGCAGGATCGTCAACGGCACGGACGGGACCATCGGCGACGCCGGGGCGGGTACGGGCCTGACTTTCGATGGCTTTACCCCGGCGCCCGGGTTGACAAATGACTCGCACGTCGGCGAAGGGGCCTTCCTGAGAAAGGTCAACTACGTGCAGAGCGACGATGCGCAGCCGGTGACCGAGGCCGTCGACCTTGAGTTGTTCGTCGCGCTCGGCGGTGACAGCGACGGCGACGGGAAGGTCTGGCTGAGCGACTGGGCCGCGTTGCGTGCCAACTTCGGCAA
>JABMRB010000682.1 GCA_013202865.1 Candidatus Nealsoniibacteriota bacterium
CCTTCAATCGCTTCTCGCGATCCTTCCGCAGTGTGCCATCTCGCTTGGCCATTTTGTGCCGTAAGACAAACCTCGCAAGCTTGGCATGTCTTTTCGACGTTACCGAGACATCGCAGTTACCATATTGCTCCTTGTACTGAATTAACTCCTCCAGGGTCTCTTCCCAAGAGACGCCCCAGTTAAAACCAAGGATATCGAGCTTTTCCCCGTGACGCTTGCTAAGCGTACCGGCACGGCGACGTTTCCGTTGGGAGTGTACCCATGTGGTGAGCTTTCGATGCTCCTCTGAGTCTGGGTGTGCCCAGCTACGGCCACACTTCTTCTTGTATTCCTCCAGAGCGGAGTACATCCTCTCCCACCGCCTTTCGATTGCCGATTCCCAAATGAAGCCGATCTTGTCGAGTTGCCGAATCTGGGCCTTGCTTAGTAAGTTCCTTTTGCAGAGCGACCGTTGCTTTGTCACCCACTCTACCAGTTCTTGGTTGTTTGGTTGTCGCGATAGGACTTCGCATTCGCCGTGCTTCTTCTGGTACTTCACAAGGGCCAAGTACATCTCTTGCCACTGCGATTCCCGGGTGCCACCGAGCTTCTCCAATTGACTGGATTGTTTCGGGCTGAGAGAACCAGTCTTCTGGCGGCCTCTGACGCTGCTCAGCCAACGACCGAGCCCGGGAGGCTCATGCCAATCGTAGGGGACATTACAGTGCCCGTGGCGGTTCTTGAAGTCGACGAGCGCAGCGAGCATCGAATCCCAATCGTATCGCCAAACAGACCGCGAACGAAGAGACCATGAGAACCCCATCGCTTCGAGTTGCCGTATCCTCTCCTCGGCAAGGCTCTTCTGCTTCTTTGACGCCCGGACATTACTGACCCACGCTCCCAACGCTGGGTTCTTTGGGCACTGGTTTGGCACATTGCAGTGCCCATGCTTCCTCTTGTACGCCTTGAGTTCCTTAATTCGCTTGTTCCAGGTACGCACGTGCGTTCGGTTTGATCTCCTCGCGCACGTTGAACATCTACTCACGCGCCCGCCGCGTAAATGTACACTCGCAACCTCGTGGAATCTGCCGCATGAACACCGACACAGCCATCGGGTCACCGTTTTCTTTCGGCCAGCAAAGCCTACGACCGTCAACTGCCCAAACTTCTTGTCGAGGAGGTTAAGCCGGATCACACTAGGAACGTTTCGGTCTGGTTTGATCGCCATGCCGTTCTGGACTCAAGTCAGTTGCTGTGAGCAAGGAGACGTCTCTGCCGCCATTTGGCAGACGGCCACTCCCTGTTGTTGAGATCAGTTCACTTGTGATAGTATGCCCCTCAGCCTTGCCTCCAGGCCGTAGTATCGTGTGGAATCGCACGCTGATTGGGGGAAACCTATCCCGGCTCTCAGGACCCGCCGACCGGCCTGGTCATCACGCCAGATTGGACCCGCTTCTGCACGTCCGTTTCCAGGACGCCGAACGTAGCCTCGTGACGCTGGATGGACAACGTCAAAGCGTGCAACATACGCTTGGCCGTGTAGAAGTTGGTAATGATCCGGTGCGTAACGGGAATCGGTTCGGTCGGCACTCCGAACGGCTGTGGGTTCAAGCCAAAGTCAATGATCAACTCTTCCGGCGATCCGGTAACCCGACAGAAATTCGAGTAGGCCGACAGCACTTTGGAGTCGTCGATCTGAATCTGGGGCCGCTGCTGGGGCGACTGCTGCCCGGCGGGAGGAGAGGCCTTGGGTGTCGGGGTGGGAGTCTCGGAGGTTTCCTTTTCGGAATTGCTGGAAGATTCGGCCACAGACATGTTCCTTTCTTGTGTGTCAATTGCTTTCTGAGAAATCCCGAGGCTCTTGTCCGGAGACTCGCAACGGGCACGGCCCGATCTGGCGAACACAGCGGCCGAAGTGACCACATGCGTCCATTCCAGGATACACGACAGGACTGTGGTTGGGAAGAGGCGAGAAAGCGTCGTATTCGGGACCACCTGTTGTGTGGACGTCAACGGGGATGAGCAGCAACGCCAGTGGGAACTCCCCCTCACCGCCCCACGCCCAAACCGTGCCAGCAACGTCCGATCCGTGCCGGTGGGTTCTCAGGAATACCCCGTCGATAGCCGCGTCCAGCCTCTTGGGCTGTCTGGGAGCATGAACAATGGCACGACAAGCAGTCCCAGCAGGCCGATAATGTCGAGCACTCCCACCGCGGCTTGTGACACAAGAAGATTCAGGCGATGCCGGAGACCTCACCAGCCAGAGCAGCGATGAGTGCCAGCACACCGACCACGAAGCAGTTGAACCAACCAAAACTGGCCAGTTCCGCTGCCGGGCTGAGGTCCGAATGTGGCGCCGGGCCCTTCGCACGGGCCGGAAGACATGACTACGCCAAAAACACAGCCTTACTTTGCTGGAGTACCATCGGAGCCACGTTCGGCAGGCGGTCCCGGCGTACGTCGGCGTGAACGTGTCCTCGCTGGTTAGGTGGGATTGCCAACAAGACCGTGGCGTGGCGAGCCGTTGTCCCCGTTACATAATTTCAAACGAAAAAACTATTTCCAAAAAACCTCCAATGGGTCCCATAGGCGTCGTCACGCCAGCTCAACCAAGTCCGCTTTTCTTCTTCAACGCGAACAAGGACACAGATCTAAACGGGTGGAGGGGAGGATTGGGGACGGGGGTGGAGAAGGGCTTCTGAGGGAGGGTCGGTACGTCGCGGTTGGGCAAAGTCGTACCGGAAGGTTCCGCCCAGAGAAGTCCTCTTGTTGGCCACATACATCTCCTTGCTCATGCAGTAGAATGGGAAACTGAACGTCCGCAAAGTCATGGCAAGCGTCGCGTGCAGCATCTGGGGCGTGAATGACTGGGTGGCTGCCGAGTAGATCGTAGGGGAGCCAGGAGGCCAACTGGAACGTCGGCTGGGCCTGGATCGGGGCGAATGCAGCGATTCGGTCTGCCGGCGCCGTGAAGATCGGAATGAATGCTGTTGTGCCCGTTTCCTGAATGGCATTGCATCCATGTTGCATTGCCATTGCAGGGCAATGACACGGCAACTATGTTACACGGATGTTACACGGAGCACGTTGCATACGAAAAAAGGACTCACGACCAATCATCGTAAGTCCTTGCTACAAAAAAAGATGCGAGAGGCGGGACTCGAACCCGCATGGATGTTATCCACTGGATCCTAAATCCAGCGCGTCTGCCAACTCCGCCACTCTCGCATGGATTGTGTACCAACGACTTACGTCAA
>JABMRB010000683.1 GCA_013202865.1 Candidatus Nealsoniibacteriota bacterium
ATTTGGGATTTGGGAGGGGCGAGTTTGTTGCGAGAAGCGCTAGCCGAGGGCGGAAGCCCGCGGAAGTGTTGGGCTGTGGACTACCAACGCCCACGGACTGCGCTCCGTGGGGTGCGACGAACGTTTCGCGCGATCCGCGCTGGGGGCGGCAATGCAACTACCGCCCAACATGTCTACCACAAACCCCTCGCCCCCGGCCCCTCTCTCCGCGAGCGGGGCGAGGGGAGAAGACCGACTATTCCCCAAACGTCCCCAGTTCCGGCTGCTCCGCTTCGACGAAATCTTCGTATCGCATGCTCACCGAGATGCTGTGGTCGCCGGCGTTGAAGTTGATGGTGTCGTTCTCGGATAGACGGGTGTCGCAGTAGGTGGGTAGCTCGAAGAGGCTGCCGAACGGCGGGATGGAGCCGGGCTTCAGGCCGGTCATTTCGAGGACCTCGTCGCGGTTGGCGAAGCGGAGTTTGCGCCAGCCGAGCGTGCGGCGCACGGCGCGGCTGGCCAGCTTCAGGTTGGCAGGCAGGACGAACATCACGAATTGCTCGTCGCCCTTGCAGATCAATGCCTTGGCCCCGCTCGACAACGGCACGCCGCGCACGTCGGCCGCCTCCTGGCTGGTGTAGACCGGCTCGTGGTGCAGCACGTCGAACGCGACGCCATGCCGGTTCAATAACGCTTCAACGCGTTGGAAGATGGTTTCGCTCATCGCCGGAAGGTCCTTGGGTGTAGGGTGCGTGCAACGCACCGCGGTTCGTGTGGCAGTTGTACTACCGCATCGCAGAGGCCGCAAGGGGGTTGGGGGGCGTGAATATCGAATGTCGAACAAGGATTGTTGAAGGAGGAAGGGAAGATGCGGATGCAACGCACTTCACACTTCAACAATCCTTGTTCGACATTCGATATTCCGCCCGCCCCCGCCACCCTACTTGCGCTTCAGCGAGAAGGCCATGTAGTGGATGCCGGTCTCGTCGTCGACGACCATCGCGCCGCCGGGGGCCAGGTACTGGCGTAGGACGGCGAACGGCGGCAGGGGGTTCTTGTCGAGTGCCGTATTGAGCGACTTGAAGAACGGGTTGTTCTCGGCGCCGTTGCGCAACTGGTCGCGGGTCCCCTCGGCGGTGGCCATGTCGTAGAGCATCCGCATGCCCTCTTCGGGGCGGTTGAAGCTGATCATCGACGCCGACTTGCCGCCCGGCTGACGCTTGATCTTGCTGGCGATCAATTTGAAGTCCAACTCGTCGGCCAGCGACTTCGATCCGCCGGCCGCCGTCGTCATGGCCGTCTTGTACAACGCGTCGTTGCCGGTGGCGATCAGATAGTCGTCCAGCAGGCCTAAGCAGGGCGTCGCCTGGCGAAGTTCGGCCGGGGCGTCGCCGAATTGCGGCGTAACCACCCGGTAATACTTCTTGCGACCGAACCGCTCGACCACCAATCGCCCGTTGCTCATCTTCTGCAATTTCTCCAGGGCCTTGGCGACGGCCTCGGTGTCCTTGAGCTTGAATCCCACGAGCATCCCCTGGCTGCGAATCGCCAGCGGGCTCTCGACCGACGAGATGATCGTGATCCGGCCTTCCAACGACGGAAGGATGTCCTTTTCCAGATCGATTCCGCTCGGGCCGACGATTTGCGCCTGCACCATTGCGGCCAGGGCCCCGTCGCCGCGGAAACTGTCGTAAAGGGTCGTCAGCGACGTGTAGGTCTCCTGCACGTCCCAGTGGAGCGTCGTGTAGCTGGCTACCTCGGCCGGGACCCAAGGCTCCGGCGTCACCTTGCCGGTCCGCAGGGCAATCATCTTGACCACGCCCGATCGAGGGCTCTCCAGCAAGATGTGTGCATGGATCACCGAATCGAACTGCTCGGTATCCAGGATCACGCTGCCGCCGATGCCGGACAGGCCGTCCAGCCCCAGCGCGGGCAACGAGGCTACGGCAATCCGCAGGCTGAAATTCTCCTCGGCGATTTTGCGCAAGATGCCGACCGGATCGACGAACCAGAGGAAATGCGGTTGCTCGTCCTTGGCGCCCTGGCAACGTCGCATGATGGCGGCGTAGTTGGGATTGTCGGCCAGCACGTCGGCTTTGCCGCCGTTCCACGCGGCCAGCACGCCCTTGATCACCCCGGCGTCGGAGCTGAACACCATCGTCGAGTCTTTCTCAAAGAACGCGACCGCGCGGCCTTCCGGACCGACGCCGTCGTAGACCGTGATCTTCGTCTTCGCGACGGTTACTTGCGATCGGGTCGCACCGGAGCGTTCCAACTCGGCGATACCCCGGTCGAGCAGCTTCCGGGCGTTGGATAGTTGATCGCCAACGTCGAACAGGACGACCAGGGCCGGCGGGCCGATCTCGGGCGAAACGAGCGCGACGGTCAGTTCACCCTGCGGCAGAGCCAACAACTGCGGCAGCGAGAGCCCGATCGCCTCTTCGAACTGGGAGACGACCTCGGTCACGGCGCCGTAGACCTCGCCGGCCAGGGGCTTGAGTTGCGGATCCTGACTCATCCGGCCAATCGCCGTGTTCATGAATCGGTCGCTCATTTCCACCGCGTCGGGGACCGACAACAGAACGAGCGTCTCCTTGGGCAACAGGTCGACGGCGGAGGGCCGGTCGGCGGCCATGGCGGAATTAGCCATACCCCCCAGGAGTAGTATCGCGGGCAAGGCCAGGGCAGTTGTGAGGCGGCGGCAGATCGGGTTGGACGGCGTGCAGTTCATGGGTCGGACTCCTGAGACCAGAGGGTGGGGTCGTGGATAAAATCGCTGGGGCAGGCCGCGGGGGCACCTCGGTGCCGGAAAAATGGCGGACGGCTCTTTATCGGCGGACGTGGACGGATTAGAGTAGTACCTATAGGATAATACCCCAGTATACACCGTTTGGTTACAGTTGCGAAAGGAACGGTGCCGTGGCGATTAAGGTCAAATGCAATCAGTGTGGTGCAGCATTCGGCGTGCCGGAGAAGTACGCCGGCAAGCGAATCAAGTGCCCCAAGTGCAAGCAAAGCACGATCGAAATACCCGCCGACGAGCAATCTGCGGCGAAACCCGCGGTTTCCCAGCCGGCCCCTGCGCAGAAGGCCCCTGCACAGAAGGCACCTGCGCAGAAGGCACCTGCGCAGAAGATGCCCACGCAAAAGGCACCCTCACAACAGGGCGAGCAGCAATGGTATCTCCAGGCCGACGAGACGGGTGAGACCGAGCCCTATGGGCCGGTTAGCAAGGAGGAAATGGACAACTGGGCGGCAGAGGGCCGACTCGACGGCACCTGTCAGGTGCTCAAGGAGGGTTGGGAGCAGTGGAAATGGGCCGAGGAGATCTATCCCGAGTTGGGCACGTCGCACGCCGAGCAGACGCCCACAGCCGAGGCGCCGGCCGCCGCGGCGAACCCGTTTGCCGGCATCGGCGATTCCCAGGCCTCGGGCGCAGGGGTCTATTCTGTGGCGGAAGAGAACGCTTTTGTTGCCCCGCAAGTCGGCGGCGAAGCGGCTGCAGCCACGGGGTCTCCGACGGGAGACGGCCAGTTCTCGCCGAAGATATTCCGGGTTCTGGCCGAGACCCGCCCTTGGGTCTTCTTCATGTCGATTCTGGGTTTTATCGGAGCGGGCCTCGGAGCGGTGATTAGTCTCATCTACGGCGCTATTGCAATGTTTACGATGAGCCAGATCGGCGCCTTTGGCATTATTTTCTTCATTGGGGCGTTGTTCATGGCCGGCATTGCCGTGCTCTATTTTTTCGCGGCCTACTACCTCTTCAAATACGCTTCGCAGATCGCACTGTTCCTTCGCACGAAGGCTTCCTTGGAATTGGAACGAGGTCTGACGGCACAGAAATCGTTCTGGAAGCTGATCGCCATCGTAACGATTGTCGTTATTATTCTATACATCCTCCTGTTCGTCTTCGCATTCGCACTCGGCTAAGCCGGGTAGCGTTGGCCACGCCGCCGAGTAGTGCGACATGTGCGAATCACTTCGAGATAGGAGTCTTGAAGTTCCCGCGGAGTTCACGGACATCGTTGCGGATCCTTCCGCGCACTTCACCACGAGACTCTATCGGAAAGCCGGAATAAGAACTTCTCTACTGCTCCACTCGCTTCTGATTGCGGGAGCACTCAAGCTCGTCGGACCGGGAGGAGACACGCAACGCACAGAGGAACCACTCGACCTCGATACAACCGTGGCGCGACAAGCAGAAACAGAGCCTCTCCCTCTCGCAACTCTTGCACCCAACTCGCAGTCCCCGTCAGAGAATGCGAGGACTGAGCAGATCATCGAGACGCTGATTGCAGAAATGGGTCTGGATGAACAACAACAAAAGGACCTGGAAGAACTGAAGCCTGACTACAGAGGGCTCAGCTTGGAAGAGCTTATGGAAGTCGCAGAGACTTTCCCCAAGGCGCATGTAGATGAAATAGCGGCAAAACTAAGAAGAGAACATGGAATCGAAGGGTCGCCCCAACGACCCGTCAAGTACTCGATCGTCGAGAAAGAAGGCAAGGAGTATCTTCAGGTATTTGTCCTTGCAGACGGAGAGTACGTTTTCAGCTATGAAAAGCCCGTGGAAGAGATGACTTCTGACGAGAAGAGACTGCTGAGATACCAATCGTTGGCAGACAAGAGCCCCCTGTTCCGATCCCTCTATGACACGGCCCTGGGAATTGCCGACAAGAAGGACAGCACGCCTTCCAAGTTCAATCCTCCAACTTCTTCTCGCGAAGTTTTGGAAAGGCAACGACGTTTGGGGACCAATTAGGCGACCGGCCGGAAGTAGCTGGATTCACGCGTGCGGTATGGAGGCGATCGATTGGGCTGCGCCAAAGAGGCCTCCTTGGCCGAAGCGGCAGCCGAGCTCGCGGCAACGCGTGGCTACGTCTTGGGTCGTGATGCCGACGGCAATGACTTCGCTGTGCATTTCGCGAGCGGTTTCGACAGCGGTCCGCAGTTGCTGCTGACGCTGCTCGTCGTGGCAGAGGTCGGATACGAGTGTCCGCTTGAGTTGGAGGAAGTCGGGGTGCAACTCGGGCGCGCTCGATTGTGCAGAATCGGCCGGCGGTTGCTCATCCACGGTAAATTCGCTGTGCGCCGTCTTGGCGCCGAGCACCTTGAGGCGCTCGCGGAACCGGCGCTGCGGTGGAGTTTCATCGACGGAGCCGTGAGGCAACTGGATCACCAGTTGTGGGCCGCCCGCCAGGATCATTCGTAGCTTGCTGAGCGATTCGATCAACCCTTTGTCCGCGAGTTCCGACGGATCGAGATCCACGAAGAGATGGACGTCGCTCGGCAGCGAGGCGGCCTGTTCGGCGGCCAGCAGGCGGTGCAGCCAGCGGAGTTGCCCGGCGAGCCGACACTCGGTTGCGAGCAGCTCGCGGTCGGCTTCCCGGCGGCCCGGGGCGTGGCCGTCGTGTTGCCAGAGGACGCGATACCCGAAGACTTGCCCGTGCTGTAGTTCGACGATCGGCTCAAAGAGCGTATCGATGCAGCATTGCGCGACCATTTCTTGAAATCGCCGCACGCCGCGGATGATGTCCTGCGCCTGGTTTGCCTGGTTGGTGTCGTTTGGCCCCATCGTCTGGGTGACGGAATTCCGCGCCGCGGCCGGGGGGCCGATGAAGAAATAGAGTTCGACGTTGGCAATCGACAAGACGTCGCCGTCGCGCAGAAGGGACTCTTCGATCGGCTGGCCGTTGAGCGACGTGCCGTTGGTGCTGCCGAGGTCCCGAACTCGATAGGCGTCGCCATCGCGGGAAATGGCCGCGTGCTCGCGCGAGATCTGCGACGAGTTGATCCGCAGGTCGGCAGCGTGGTCCCGGCCGATGGTGAACGGCAGCGTGTCCAGTGAGACCTTCTCCGGTGAGCCGGTCTCGCTGAGACAATACTCCAGGCAGGGTACCAGATCGGCTGTGTCTTTGGTTGCTTGTGATTCCATGGCTTTGAAAGCATAGCATTCGTTCCGCCGGGAGTCCGGCGGAACGTGGGGGGGCAGGTTGCGGCACGAGAAAAGCCCCGAACCCCCGCCGCGGTGTCGCTGATGACCTAGAGTTAGGAAGACGGGTTGAGAACCCATCCTACGGTATTGTCCCCGAGCGAGAGAGTCGGATTGCCATGACAGCGCAGCCTTTGAGGATTCTGTTGGTGGCCGCGGATCGAGGGATACTGCGGCAATTGTCGAAGTTCCTCGATACGTTCGGGTATGAAACCGGGCAGATTGCCGACTGGCAGCGAGCATGCGACGCCCTGGACGGTGCCCGGCCGGACGTTCTGATCGTCGATTCGGAGCCGGACATCCGTGCGGCGCTGGAGTTCTGCTCGGCGGCCGAGACGCGACTTCTGCATCGTCGGCCGCGCAAGTTATTGCTTGTCGAGCAGCCCGGCCCTCAGATTCTGACCGAGGCGTTGGGGTCGGGAGTGGACGACTTCCTTTCCAGGCCGGTGGTTTACGGCCAACTCCTGTCGCGGCTGCGGTCAGCCGCGCGGAGCCTGGAGTTCGAGCGGCGCGTGCGGCGGCAGGCGAGCATCGATCCGCTGACGCATCTTTTCAGCCGAACGCTGTTCTACGACGAAATTCGCAGCAAGTTGGCCGGCGACGCAGCCGATCGCCCGACCGCCGCGTGCGTGCTGATCGACCTCGACGGCCTCGACCGGTTGGGCCACGTCGACGGGCAACGGGCGGTCGACCGCGTGGTTCAGGCCACGGCCGCCAAGCTAGTCGACCTTTGCCGCGACGCGGATCTGTTGGCCTCTTTCGGCAACGGTCGATTCTGTGCGTGGCTGGGTATGACGTCGGCCGACGAAGCGACCGCGTGGGCCGAGAGCGTTCGTAGCGGCCTGGCCTCGGTCGAGGTGGCTTTGCGAGAGACTACCGTACGCGCCGGTGCCAGCATCGGCATCTCGGAGGTCCTGCCGGGGCCGCGCACACCGGAGGAGATTGTCGATTGTGCCGCCGCCGCCGTACGGACGGCCAAGACCTCCGGGGGCGATTGTGTCGTTCGATACAGTGAATTCGACGGCGAGGCCGAGGCTTGGACCGGGTTCGCGGCACCGGGTAAGCTGTTCGAACGAACCGTAGCCCGCGACGTCATGACACCCTGCACGCAGACGCTGCAGCGTGAAGACACGGTTGCCCGGGCGGCCGAGACGTTTCGCCGCACGGACGCCGGTGCGCTGCCGGTGGTCGAGCCGGACGGCAAGTTTGCCGGCGCGCTGTTTCCGGGGAGCATTCTCAGCGGCCCGCGTGGCGCGGAGATGGAGGGCATGGCGATCGACAGTTTGCTGACGACCGACATCCCCACCTACGACGAGCAGGCCGGTTTCGCCGAGCTGCGCGACTTCTTCACGCGGGATTCGAGGTCGTTGATTCTGATCGTCCACAAGGGCCGGCCGACCGGTTTCGTCACCCCCGACAGCCTCGCCGCATTGAGCGAGCCGTTAACGTCCGAGAGCTTCGCAACAGCCGGGCCGTACGACGGCAGCAGTAGCTATCTTCGGGTACCCGACCTGAGCCCACTGGCCCCGTAGGGTGCGTGAAACGCACCACAGCATCCGGTACCGGTAAAGGTGCGTTTCACGCACCCTACGGGGCCAGTGGGCTCAGGTCGGGTACCCGAAGATAGCTACTGCTGCCGTCGTACGGCCCGGCTGTTGCGAAGC
>JABMRB010000684.1 GCA_013202865.1 Candidatus Nealsoniibacteriota bacterium
GGTCAAGGTATGGGGCAAGGTCAAGGTATGGGGCAAGGTCAAGGCATGGGGCAGGGACAAGGTATGCACCAAGGGCAAGGCATGCATCGCGGTCAAGGTATGCACCAAGGCCAGGGCATGCATCGCGGCCAAGGCATGCATCGTGGACAGGGGCAAGGCTCGTCCCAAGGTCGCGGGATGGGCGGCGGACGCCCAATGGGCGGCGGTCGGCGCTGAGCAGGCCGGCACTTGATGTAGCAACTTGGACGAGGAGATCACCATGCCGGCTCTTGTTGTGCGCGTACGTGCGGTGCTGTTCGCTATCCTGATTCTCTCGACTGCCGCGGCACTGGGCCAAGGCACTCGCGCCGATTACGAGCGGGCCGACAAGCTCCGTGAACTCACTCGTAACAAGGTCTTCGACACGAAAGTCGAGCCGCACTGGTTCGCCGACGGCAACCGCTTCTGGTATCGCAACAACCTGGCCGACGACGCCCGGGAGTTCGTGCTCGTCGATGCAACGGCGTCTACCCGCCGGCCGGCCTTCGACCACGCCAAGCTGGCCGAGTCGCTCTCGAAAGCCACCGGCGGGCAACACAAGCCGACGCACCTGCCGATCGAGAAGCTCGAATTCGACGACTCGGCCGCGACGATGCTCTTCTCCGCGGCCGGCAAACGGTTCCAGTGCGACCTGAAGAGCTGTGCCTTGACGGTAATCGAGCCGCCAAAACCGCCCGAGAAGAAAGAAGAAACTGAGAAGAAGGATGCCGAGCAGAAGGAAGACAAGAAGGAGGACCAGCAGCCTTCCTCGGCAGACGAGAAGACCGAACGGCACGAGAAGAAACGGCCGCAGACGGGGCAAAAGTCGCCCGACGGCAAGTGGACGACGTGTATCAAAGACCACAACGTCTATCTTCAGGCCACCGAGGGCGGCGAGGAGTTCCAGCTTAGCGACGACGGCAACGAAGACTACGCCTACCGGCAAATCCTCTGGTCGCCCGACTCGAAGAAGCTGGTTGTCATGCGCCAAAAGAAAGCCGACCAGCGAACGGTCTACCTGATCGAGTCGTCGCCCAAGGACCAGCTCCAGCCGAAACTGCACTCCCACAACTACCTCAAACCGGGCGATCAAGTCTCGTTTTCCAAGCCCCACCTGTTCGACGTTGCCGCGCGGAAGCAGATCCCCGTCGACGATAAGTTGTTCGCCAATCCGTGGAGCATCAACGCGCTGCGCTGGTGTCCCACTTCGCGTCGGTTCACGTTCTTCTTCAACCAGCGGGGCCATCAGGCCGTGCGGATCATCGCCGTCGACGCCCAATCGGGCGAGGCCGGCGCGATCGTCAACGAGCAGAGCAAGACGTTCGTCGATTACGCCGGAAAACTCTATACGAATTACCTCGACGAGTCGCACGAAATCATCTGGATGTCGGAACGCGACGGCTACAACCACCTCTACCTGATCGACTCGCGCAGCGGAGACGTGAAGAACCAGATCACCAAAGGCTCGTGGGTCGTGCGGCGGGTCGATCGCGTGGATAACGACAAACGGCAGATTTGGTTCCAGGCCGGCGGGATCTATCCCGAGCAGGACCCCTACTACATCCACTACTGTCGCGTAAACTTCGACGGCACCGGGCTGCTCGTGCTAACCGACGGCAACGGTACGCACTCGATCGACTACTCGCCCGACCGCCGCTTCATCATCGACACCTACTCGCGGGTCGACATGCCGCGGGTGACCGAGCTGCGCCGCGTGGCCGACGGCAAGCTGGTCTGCGAGTTGGAACGCTCTGACATGGCCCCGCTAACGGCCACCGGCTGGCAAGTGCCCGAGCGGTTTGTTTCCAAGGGCCGCGATGGAGAAACCGACATCTACGGCGTGATCTTCCGGCCCACCAACTTCGACCCCGCGAAGAAATACCCCGTGATCGAGCAGATCTACGCCGGGCCGCACGGCTCGCACGTACCCAAGCGGTTCGAGTCGTGCCACGGCGCCCAGATCATGGCCGAGCTGGGGTTCATCGTCGTCCAGATCGACGGCATGGGCACGTCGAACCGCTCGAAGGCCTTCCACGACGTTTGCTGGAAGAACCTGGGCGACTCGGGCTTCCCCGATCGGATTCTCTGGATCAACGCCGCCACCAAGAAGTATCCGTACATGGACGTCACCCGCGTAGGTATCTACGGCGGGTCGGCCGGCGGGCAAAGCTCGACCCGGGCCGTGCTGGCGCACGGCGAGTTTTACAAGGTGGCCGTCTCCGACTGCGGATGCCACGACAACCGCATGGACAAAATCTGGTGGAACGAACTCTGGATGAGTTGGCCGGTCGGGCCGCACTACGAAGAGCAATCGAACGTCACCTGTGCCCACCAGCTCACCGGCAAGCTGCTGCTGATCGTCGGCGAGCTCGACCGCAACGTCGACCCGGCCTCGACGATGCAGGTCGTCGACGCCCTGATCAAGGCCGACAAGGACTTCGACATGCTCGTAGTTCCCGGCTCCGGCCACGGCAGCGCCGGCACCTCCTACGGCAGGCGTCGCCAGCGAGACTATTTTGTCCGCCACCTGTTAGGCGTCGAGCCGCGCGCAGAGTAGCCGTCTTGCTCCGCAAGATGTAGCTTCCTCTCGCAGAGCGACACGGCTACTTTGTTGCCGCCGCAACCGTTCCCGACCGAGCACAATCCGGCTATACTACGGCCACGCGTGCTCGCCGCAACGGCGTCACGTGGAAGTTTCGGGGCTCTGGGGGCGATAGGAAAACCTGCCGCCAAGGAGGTCAACTGCCGTGCCCATTCGCCACAACACGATCTACAACCGAGACTGCCTCGAGGGCATGAACGGCCTGGACGACGGGTCGGTCGATCTGGCGTTCGCCGATCCGCCGTTCAATATCGGCTACGACTACGATACCTACAACGACTCGCTGGAGAGTGAGAACTATCTGGCCTGGAGCCGCGACTGGACGGCCGAAGTCGTCCGCGTCCTCAAGCCCGACGGCACCTTCTGGCTGGCTATCGGCGACGAGTACGCGGCCGAGTTGAAGGTCATGCTGCAGCAGGAGCACGGGCTGACGTGCCGCAGTTGGGTGGTGTGGTATTATACGTTCGGGGTGAACTGCAAGTACAAGTTCAGCCGGTCGCACGTCCACCTCTTCCACATGGTCAAGGACCCGGCCAAGTTCACGTTCAACGACGGCACGATCCGCGTGCCCTCGGCGCGGCAGTTGGTCTACGGCGACAAGCGGGCGAACCCCAAAGGCCGGCTGCCCGACGACACCTGGATCCTGCGCCCGCAGGACGTGCCCGAGAGTTTCGGCGCGGACGAAGACACCTGGTATTTCCCCCGCGTCTGCGGCAC